>CAZHJF010000026.1:0-7656 GCA_964532885.1 uncultured Candidatus Saccharibacteria bacterium | reverse complement strand
AGACGGGTCTCTGGCAAAAAATCAAAAACTTTTTCTTGAGTATTTTTGAATAAAATCGTCACACGACAAATAAAATTATTTTAAAAAATCAAAGCCTCGGATTGCTTGGTCCAAGGCTGTGAGGAGTCTCTGATGTTATTTAGTTGACCGGCTGAAGCAGGGGGTAAAAGCTGCAAATTTGATCTTTGCTTTTTAGATGATCGACAGCAAACATCATCGCTTCGTTGAAACTTGAAACTCGAGGATATTTCCCATTGCCAGGGAGGATGCCGATTTCATTATCAATTTTGGTGTTTTCATTTTCCCAAATTTGAGGTTGGACAAACTCCCACTTACTCTGGTCGAAGTAGGTGTCAAATTCATTTTTGGAATCCTGGACGATAACGACCCCACTGCCGATAGCTCTTTTGACCGGTATATACCCTTGGTGTCCGGCTTTGATAACAAGCTCTCCGACTTTCTTCAAAAACTCTTCATGCTGCATAAAAGACCTCTCTGCCTATAGATTATCTTTTTGGTCACAAATGTCAAAGAAAAAATTATGTTGATAAATAAGGCCTGCCCGCTAGTGCCAGGCTATGGCAGGCGGGAGATTTTGGAAATTATAAAAAGTTGACGTGCTTGCACCGCGTAGCTTGAGGAAGCTTACGACGAAAGCGAAGTGGTGCGGAATGCGAGAATCGAACTCGCGTCTGATGCTTGGGAAGCACCCATTTTACCACTAAACTAATTCCGCATTGTTAAACTATACCCGCTAAAGTTTTTCTGATTATACTTGTGTTTTCTTTGTCCTCCAAGACAAAGCCTTGGGATTCGATTTCTGAGCGGAGGCGGTCGGAGGTGTGCCAATCTTTGTTCTCGCGCGCGCGGTCGCGCTCGAGCTTGGTTTCCAAAATTTCTTCTGGTACCGCGTAGAGCATTTCTGCTAGCTTTGGAATATCAAGCCCGAGTACCGAATCTATTTTTCGAATAGCACTTTTTGATTTGGCTTCTTGCAATACAGAAAGGGCAACTGCGGTATTGAGGTCGTCGCCGAGAGCATCTTCAAACTTGGCTATCACGGCCTCGTCTGAGGTGTCTGATTCTGGTAGAAAATAAAATGCCGCGGCGATCTTTTCTAAAGAGTTCTGAAAAGCCGACACAGCTTCTTCGGAGAAGTTGGCTGGGGTTTTGTAATGCGAAGAAAGCAAGAGGTAACGCAGAGAAAGTGGGTGAATGCCACGCTTGGCTAAATCATCGAGATAGACCACATTGCCCAAAGATTTTGAAATTTTGGTGTCGTCGATTTTGAGGTGGGCCCGATGAAGCCAAAATTTGGAGAAAGGTGACTTGCCGGTTGCGCTTTCGGACTGGGCGATTTCGTTGTTGTGATGGACACCGATGTGTTCGATCCCGCCGGTGTGGATGTCGATCTGGTCACCGAGGAGCTTTATAATCATAGCGCTACATTCGATGTGCCAACCGGGGAAGCCGAGTCCCCAAGGTGAGGGCCAGCCGGTTTTGCCATCTTTTTTCCAAAGTACAAAATCGGTTGGGTTTTTCTTTTCATTATTTTCGGCGACTCGAGCGCCAGACTTTTGACCTTCCAAATTTACTCCACCCAGCTCGCCGTATTTTGGAAATTTACTAGTGTCAAAATAAACGGCCTTCTCGCCTTCGTAGGCGAATTCTTTCTCCAAGAGATTTTCAATCATCTTTATCTGATCACTTACAAAATCAGATGCGTAAGGGAAAATCGTGCCTTCAGTTTTGACGTTGAGCAAAGCGAGATCAGAGAGAAAAATTGTTGCGTACTTTTCGGCCAAGACTTTCATATTGGCAACTGTCGGCTCGAGCCCTTCGCGCTTGAGCCCTTTGGTCATTCGGTCTTCACCTTGGTCGGCGTCGCCCTCGTTGTCGCCAGTCAGGTGTCCAAAATCGGTGAAGTTTATAACCTGCTTTACATCAAAGCCCGCGTATTCTATTGTGCGTCGCAATACATCGGTAAAAACAAACATCGAAAGATTGCCGATGTGCTGGCGATCATAAAGAGTTGGTCCGCAGTGGTACATAGAAACAACTCCAGCTTGTATTGGCTCGAATATTTCCTTTTGATTACTTAAAGTATTGTGTAGCTTTATTTTAACCATAATTTTCAAGTATCAATTTACAATTTTCATTAAATTTCCAATGTTTTAATTTTGAAAATCGAAAATTGTAAATTGAAAATTTTATTCCTATATCCACTTCTTATACCTGAAAAAGGTAAACATCGCTAGTGTGGCAACGAGCATGATGCCGATCACCAGCCAAAAATCATGAGGTAATCCGATGATCGGGATTGATTTGGTGTTCATACCAAAGATCGCGGCAATGAGCGAAAGGGGGAAGGTGATAAAGGCCATAATGGTCAAGACTTTCATAATCTCGTTTTGTTTGGTACTAAGCATCGAGTTGTTGGTCTCGCGTATTTCACTTATCATCTCAGCTAAGTTTTTTTCAAACAAGGCAAGTCTCTCCCAATCTTCCAAAAGGTTCTGGGCTTCGCTCTCAAATTTTTTGCCAAACATTTCTTTTGAGGAAGCGAGGATGGTTTGCCATATGGCTTTGTGAGGCATCACGATGCGTTCAAAATTGAGCAGGTTTCTCGAGACCGAAGATATAGCCATGACCATTTCTTTTTCTTTACCTTGAAAAATATTTTGTTCGATGTCTTTGATCCAATCTTCTATATAGTAAAGCTCGTTAAAAAGTGAATTGTAGATTTCTTTCATCAGTCCAAAAAATGGGTGAGTGTCTTTGCCGTTTTTCAAAATATCAGCTACTTCAGATTGTTTGGCATAGAGATGGAGCGCGTCGATCGAGTCATACCTGGTCGAGATCAGACTGTCTTTTTTGATCACGCAATCTATCTCTTGAGGATTTTCACTGGTGTGTGAATGTCTAAAGGCTGGGATATGGATCACCGCATAAAACATCTCTTCCAGCTCGCGCGCCTGCTGTTTGGGGGTAGGGTAGACCAGGTCTTTGGCGACCGATTGGTCGATATTGTAAGTGAGAACCAAAGATTCCACCTCCTCTTCGGACGGGGTGTTGATATCGACCCAGGTATAGTTGCCAATTGATCTATTAACAATCATAATTTTATAATTTTTATAATGAGAAATTGCTGTGATATAATGCTTCAATAAAAGTATACCAAAAAATGAACAACAATAGATACTCCTACATACTAATATCTGTGATTATTGTGGCGGTGATTTTTTCGTTTGGCTACTATGTCGGTGACAAAAAGTCTGGCGCGCGCGTGCCAGAGTTTATAACCAACAGCTCTTCGACTGTAAGTGTCGATATGGCGCCATTTTGGAAGGCTTGGAATGTTTTGGACGAAAAGTTTGTACCGTCTGCTACCTCAACCCCTCGCACCAAAGACAAAGACAAAATCTGGGGTGCGATCGAGGGGCTCGCGGCTTCATATGGCGACCCATACACCGTCTTCTTTCCACCAGTTGAGTCGAAAATGTTTGAAGAAGAAATCAGCGGCAGTTTTGGCGGTGTCGGCATGGAGATCGCGGTGCAGGACGGATTACTTACAGTCGTAAGCCCACTCAAAGGCACACCGGCCTACAACGCTGGCGTCAAACCGGGTGATAAAATTATTTCTATCGATGATGTCTCAGCTTTGAATATGAACACCGACGAAGCTATCAAGTTGATCCGAGGCGAAGAGGGTACGATAGTCAAGATCACCTTTGCTCGAAAGGGCGTGAAGGAGCCTTTGGTCAAAGAGTTGGTGCGCGCTGCGATCGAGATCCCAACTGTAAACACCAAACTGACCGCTGAGAATGTTTTTGTGATCGAGCTCTACAATTTCTCAGCGATTTCCCCAGGGGCGTTTCGTGGGGCGCTCAGAGAGTTTGCCGAATCGGGGTCAGATAAATTGGTTTTGGATTTGCGCAACAACCCAGGCGGCTATTTGGAAGCGGCGCTCGATATGGCGAGCTGGTTTTTGCCTATGGGCAAAGTGGTGGTGACCGAAGACTTTGGTGGCAATCGAGAAAATGTGGTTTACAAAAGTAAGGGCTACGACGTCTTTACCGACAATCTCAAATTTGTAATATTAGTCAACGAAGGCTCGGCTTCAGCTTCAGAGATTTTGGCTGGCGCTCTCAACCAACATGGCAAAGCGACTCTCATCGGTCAAAAGTCTTTCGGTAAGGGCTCGGTCCAAGAATTGGTCAATCTAACCAAAGACACTTCGCTCAAGATCACAGTCGCTCACTGGCTCACGCCAAACGGCACTTCGATTTCAAAAAATGGTATAACTCCAGATATTGTGATTGAACTCACGCCAGAAAACACCAAAGACGGTCGCGACCCAACGCTTGAAGCCGCAGTCAAGTATTTATTGGCAAAATAATATAACTAGATAATAAACCGTATGAAAATAATTTTATTGCAGGATGTAAAAGGGATAGGCAGGAAGTCTGATATCAAAGATGTAAACGATGGCTACGCGCAAAATTTTTTGATCCCACGCAAGCTGGCTCTCTTTGCGAATGAATCGTCAGTCAAGGTGGCCGAAGTTTCAAAAAAGCAAGAGCAGGCGGAAACCGAAATCCAAGAAAACTTGGCTAGGAAATCGATAGAGATGCTCAAAGGAGCAAAGTTGGTCATCACCAAAAAAGTCAACGACAAAGGCCATTTGTTTGCTGCGCTTCACGCCGATGAAATTTGCGAACTCATAAAGACCGAGCTCAACTTATCGATTGAGCCAGAAAGCATAAATATTACAAAATCGATCAAAGAGATCGGCTTGCACAAACTCGAAGTTGCTATCGGCAAAGTCAAAGGAGAATTTGAATTGACTCTGGAAGCTAAAAATTAGTCTAAAATTTAGACAACGCTTGCGATCTTTTTGATCATGATGGTGCCGTCGAAGTGAACCTTTCGCTTGTTAGCGATTTTGATCACCCCTTCTTTCAAAGCAAAAAGGGTGTGATCTCTACCGAGACCGACATTGTTACCTGGGAGGATTTTGGTACCGCGCTGACGTACGATGATAGAGCCAAGTTTGGCAAAACTGCCATCTTGAAGTTTAACGCCAAGATATTTTGCGTTTGAATCTCTACCGTTTTTTGTTACGCCACCTGCTTTTTTATGTGCCATAGTGGTGGTAATATTAAACCAAGATGCTAGAAAACGCAAGCCCGGATGAATATTTTGAAATAGGGGAGCTGGAAAGACCCAAACCTGTTAGTTTTAAGGCCAAAATACAAAGCTTTCTCGACAGTCGGTATTTTGTGGCTGTCTGCTTGGTTTTGGTTGCTATAATTGCCTTCGTTTTGGGGCGACTTTCCAAAGTTGAGGAGATGAGGGAGCCGGTGAGGGTTTATAACAGTAATCTCCCAACAGCCTCGGCCAAAAATAATCTCCCTAGCCCTCTTTACATTAAAGAGGGGACAGAAACGGACAAGAATAATACGTCCGGTGAGGTAATGGGGGCGTCAACCAATTCTTCTGAGCTTGTTGTCGCTTCCAAAAATGGCACCAAGTATCACTACCCGTGGTGCGCCGGGGCCAAACAAATTACCGACAAAAACAAAATCACTTTCAACTCGTTCGCCGAAGCGCGCGCGAGCGGCTACACCCCCGCCTCCAACTGCAAAGGGTTGAAGTGAATAACTCCCCCAACCCCTTCTTAAATTAAGAGGGGGCTACGGGGGTGATACAAGATTGATAGCTTTTTGTAAATTATGCTAAGATTATTTTAATAAATATATATGATTAGGCGGTTGTGTTTTATTGTCATTTTGTTTCTCTTACTCATTTCTCATGGCACCTTTGCCTCGGCCGAAATCACCTCACCCTATACCCCAGACGAAAAACCCAAAGTTTTGTTTGGCGACACCGCTACTGTGGTATCTGACGGCAAAACATACGAAGGTCTCGAAAATTACAAACACGAATACCTAAACGGCTATGCCCGTTTTTCTTTTACCTACACTCACCATGGCTGCTGTTTTGCTAGTTATCCTCCCGACATATACATTACTTCTTCAGACCCAACTCTCTCTACCACTACGACCGTAAAATATTTACAAAACATTTTCCCTCTGCAAGTCTTCTGGGCTGACCTCGGTCACCCGACAGATTTCTATACTTACGAAATTCAATTTGATGAGCTGGGCTTTCAAACGATTGTCAAAAGAGCTGGACAGGGAGAAGTCTTGAACCAACACGTCGAAGTCGCTCACGTCCCAGGTGACTTTGTTGCCATCACCAATCGCTACCAGAGACAAGATCCAACAAACGAATATTCCTTCTCATTTGCACCCGTACTTATTTCCACCTCGACGCCAGTCCACCAGACGAACCCTGTCATCATTATTCCGGGGATTATGGGGAGCGCTTTGAAGGCGGGTGTTTGGCAAATCGATCCAGTTTTTCATGTTTATGACAATTTGATAGAGACCTTAGAAAATAATGGCTATGTAAAAAATACTGACTTATTTCCTTTTGGCTACGATTGGCGAAAGTCCAATCTAGACACGGCTCAAAAATTGAAAGAAAAAATTTCGGTAGTCAAAGAGAAGTGTACGAATGAGTTGCCAACTGGTATCGACTGCTCCAAAGTTGACCTTGTCGCTCACTCCATGGGCGGCTTGGTCGCAAGAAGCTATGTGCAGTCAAGTAGTTATGCAAATGATGTCGACCAACTGATTTTTCTTGGCACGCCACACCGCGGCGCGCCCAAAGATTATCTGGCTTGGGAAGCGGGGGAATTTCCTCCTGGTACTATAGATACGTTTTTGGAATCGCATTATAAAAAGGAGGCCAAAAAACTACAATTCGAAACTCTATTCGCTTATATCCAAAGCTGGCCGATAACTTCAATTCAAGAATTGTTACCTACTTATGATTACCTCAAGAGCGCTACTTCGAGTCAAATGTTAAATTATTCTGCTGGCTATCCGAAGAATCAATTTTTGGAAGATTTGAACCTTGGCTTAGTGGCACTTTTGGAATCAGACATTGACATCACAAATATAGTTGGAAATGCAGGCAGTAATACTATTTCAACTATTCGAATTACTGACGAAAATAAACTACCTTTGTGGCAACATGGATATCCAGAAAAGTATCATGATGGATCAACCGATCGGGGATTAGAAATTGGTTTGGGTGATGGCACTGTGCCAAAATATAGTTCAAATTTGAGTGAAAATGTCGATCTAGAAATACAATCTGAACATATAAATTTACCAACCGAAGCAGAAGAAGAAATATATAAAGAGCTGACAAATAAGGAGATAGGCACAACGATAAAAAAATCAATCCCACTTCGAATACTTTATACCAAAGTATTTTCACCAGTTGATATAGTGATAATTGATCCCGATGGCAAGCAAGTAGGCAAAGATTTTGCAACCGGGCAAGAGATCAACGAAATATCAGGAGCATTTTATTCTGGCTTTGAGACTGACGATGAGTACATCACCATCCCTGATCCAAAAAATGGCGAGTACAAAGTCAAAATACAAGGAGTGCTTGATGGTGGCGAGTTTGAAATACTCACCGACTATATAGACAAGGATGATTCTGTATCAGAAATGTTTTCGGATGAAATAGCAGCGGGTGAAATTATCGAAGTGTCCCTCATAACCGAGTCTCAAG
>CAZHJF010000025.1:0-7696 GCA_964532885.1 uncultured Candidatus Saccharibacteria bacterium | reverse complement strand
TTTTTGGTGATCTTTGTCTGCAAGGTGAGTTCAGCTTTTGCCAGCCGCTCTCGCGACCAAAATGCCACTCTTTCTCGCTGGCGGTGTGATTGATTCAGCTATTATTTTTGGCGCAGCTATCATTTTGGCTCTCTGTGCAGTCAACATGTCTACGGTCTCCAATCGGATGAAATACGTTTTGTTTGCCTTGATGGCATTTTCGGTACTGTTTATTTCTGCCGCCAATTTCACACCAGTTGTTGTGATCCTCGGTCTCGTCTCTCTCGTCTTCTTCGTCTACATACTTTCTTGGTCTGTTGGTAAAAATGAAATGATTGATAAGGAAGGGTCTCTCCCAGAAGGTTCTGCTGCTCACTCCACCTCTGGTCGTCAGATCTCTCTTTCGTCGCTCGTCATCCTGATCGCTTCGGTGGTTATGCTTTTGGGCGGCACAAATATTAGCGGTTATGTCTCAAGAATGATGCGGGTTCAAACTGCTGAGATCAGACCAAACTTCGAGGCTACTATGAACCTAGCTACATCAGCTTGGAAACAAAACTTTGCCCTCGGTGTCGGTCCAAACAATTTTGCTGATTTTTGGTCAGCCAATAAACCTTTGGAAATCAACCAAACTCAATTTTGGAACGCTGACTTCTATTCAGGTTCTGGTTTTATACCGACAATCGCGATCACAACTGGACTTTTGGGTCTGCTCTCGTTGCTCGCATTTATAGGAATGTACGTACACAGCGGAGTCAAGGCAATATTTGCTCAAGCCAATTCGGGCCGATCAAGATATCTTGCGACTTCAACTTTCTTGGTCTCATTGTATTTGTGGATTATGCTCTTCCTTTATACCCCGGGCATTACCGTTCTCGCGCTAGCCTTCATCTTCACAGGTCTCTTTACTGCAACGCTGGTACCGCAGGGTATCATTGGTTCATGGCGCATCAATATTTTTTCCAACCCTAAAACCAATTTCCTTTCGGTCCTTTCGATAGTGGTTTTGTTGGTGCTGTCTGTTGCTGGAGGTTACTTTGTTTGGGAAAGGGCAATTGCCGCGACCGGGTTTCAACAAGGTGTAATTGGCTACCAAAAAACAGGCAATATTGCTCTTGCTAGGGACGCGGCGGTCAGATCGATCAATATGGTTCCAAGCGATATATACTGGCGAGGTTTGACTGAAATTTCTGTAGCAGATTTGGGAGCGGTGCTTGGTAGTATCAAGAGTGAAAGTCAGATGACCGATGCTGTCAAAGCGCAAATTCAAGGATTGATTGCAAATTCTGTAGAATCAGCCAGACAAGCTACTTCGATTAATGCAAAAAATTTCCAAAACTGGTTTGCGCTCGGTCGGGTTTATGAAATTTTGGCGACCAACGGCATTGAAGGTTCGCTCGAAAATGCACGCTCGGCTTATGCGGAAGCGGCCTTGCGCGCGCCGACCAATCCTTCCGTACCACTTGCTATCGCGAGACTCGATGTGATAGCTCAAGATATTGAAAGCGCCAAAGCAAATATCGCAAAGGCGATTGCACTCAAGAACAATTACACCGATGCTTACTTTACTTTGGCTCAAATCGAAGTCGCTTCAAACAATATTCGTGGTGCGATCAATTCTGTTGAGCAAGCTTCGTTTGTCGATCCTCAAAACACTGGACTTTTCTTCCAGCTCGGTCTTCTCAAATATAATGCCAAGGATTTCGCTGGGGCAGTCGGGGCGTTTGAAAGAGCGATTATGCTAGTACCAGATTATGCCAATGCTCGCTACTTCTTGGGTCTCTCATATGAAGAGGTGGGTCGGACAGCTGATGCTATCCTTCAGTTTGAAGAGATATTGCGTAACAATCCTGAAAATAGTGAAGTTAATCTGATCTTGAGCAATCTCAAGGCTGGTAAGGCGCCATTTGCTGGAGCTAAACCGCCAGTAGATTCAAAACCAGAAAGTCGCGAATCTCTACCAATAGAGGAGTAGTTTTTGGTGGTTGGGGGTTTAAAAAAACGTATTTTACTGTAAGATAGGGTAATGGTTAGGAGGACGATAAAAATTATTACAAGCACCATAAGCAGTCTACGCGAGGCTGCTTTTTGGCTTTCACTTTTTGCTTTTTTCTCTCAGATTTTGGCCTTGGTAAGAGATAGGATGCTTACACATAATTTTGGGGCTGGAGTAGAGCTCGATACTTATTATGCGGCGTTCAAAATACCAGATCTTATTTTTGTCACAGTAGCTTCGCTTGTGTCGATTAGTGCGCTAGTGCCTTTGTTTGCCAAAAAAGAAACAGAAGGTGAAAAGCATTTGCGCGACGCCACCGACTCGATCTTTACCGTCTTTTCTGTTTTGATTGTGTTTTTTACGGTTTTGACCTGGTTTTTGTTGCCTTACTTGGTGCCGATTGTTTTTTCTGGATTTACACAAGCTGTCCAAGAGCAGACAATATTTTTGTCGCGAATCCTTTTACTCTCGCCACTACTTTTGGGGTTTTCAAACTTTTTTGGAGCGATTGTGCAATATGAAAAAAGATTTATTCTCTATTCGATTAGTCCGTTACTCTACAATTTGGGTATCATAGTGGGAATATTTTTTGGAGTTGAACGTTTTGGTATAAACTCGGCGGTGGTCGGTGTGGTAGTCGGCGCCTTCGCTCACCTCACTCTTCAAGCTTTGTTTGTTATCAAGTCTCTCAAACATCCACGCTTAGTGGTCAAAATAAAATGGAGAGATGTGTTAGAAACTGCCAGTCTTTCGATACCTCGAACTTTGGCTCTATCGATCACAACTTTTGTGGCATTTTTCTTTGCCGGAATTGCCTCAAGGCTTGGAGAAGGCTCTGTTGCTGTTTTCAACCTATCATTCAATTTGCAATCGGCGCCGCTTTCTTTGATTGGTGTGAGTCTATCACTTGCGGCCTTTCCGGCACTTGCAATACTCGCGGCCAGAAAAGATTTTGATGAGATGTTGGACCGAGCCGTTGAAGGTTTGAGACAAATTATTTTTTGGTCTTTGCCGGCAATGGTGCTCATAATTATCCTTCGGGCACATATAGTCCGACTGGTTTTGGGCTCGGGCAATTTCAATTGGGATGCGACTCGGCTCACAGCTGCGGTGCTCGCGATCTTTGTGATCTCGACTGTCTTTCAAAGTATTCAACTATTTCTTTCGCGTTTTCACTACGCGCTCGGCAAAACCAAGTGGCCGATTTTGGGCAATATAATTTCTGGAGTCATTACTTTGTTGTTAGCGGTCATTTTTGTAAAAGAATTTGCATTTTTTAGTTCATTTTTTGGTTGGGTGGGTGGCGTGCTCAATATTTCTCACTTGCCACTCAAAATCCTTGCTTTGCCAGTAGCTTTTTCTATCGGTAGTTTTTTTAGTGTGCTGTTCTTGTTTTTCTCGCTTGGTGTTGATTTTTATAAAAAGATTTGGAAAAAAATATGGCGAGTGGTTGTCGAGTCTGTTGTGGCTGGGGTGAGTGCTGGCTGCGGCGCTTACATTGCTCTTGCTTTGACGGATAATTTCTTTGATCTCAATACCTTTGTGGGACTGATGGGGCATGGTATGGTTGGGGGAGTGGTTGGCGTTGCGGTCTGCGCTTTGGTCCTGTATCTTTTGGGCAATCAGGAATTGAAGCAGATATTTCCTAAGGTCTCGCCTTAGGAAAAAGAAAAGGTAATCCACAAAATCCTAAGGTCTCGCCTTAGGATTTTGGTAATATTTACATATGGCCATTAGAGAAGAACCATTTGCTGTGGGTGAGTACTATCATATTTATAATCGTGGCAACACGAAACAAGACATTTTTCTTGATGATAAAGACAGAGATAGATTTGTAAAACTTCTCTATCTCTGCAACTCATTAAAAAATATTAAATTCAAGGAGTATATAGTAGATAGGAAGATTGATGCGTGGGATTTTGATAAGGGCGAGCCAATAGTATCAATCGGAGCATGGGTCTTGATGTCGAACCATTTTCATCTATATGTCACTCCAAATCAGGAAAGTGGAATAGAAAATCCACTACCTCTATTTATGGCAAAACTATGCACAGCTTACTCGATGTATTTCAATAAAAGGCATAAACGAGTTGGTAAGCTTTTTGAGGGTCCTTTTAGATCGTCGCACATAGATAACGATAATTACGCAAAATATACTTTTTCTTATATTCATCTTAATCCGATAAAAATCATAGATCCACTTTGGAAAGATAGGGGATTGCAAAATATTGGAAGTGCTACTGAATATTTGAATGGATATTATTGGAGTAGTTATCATGATCATCGCCATTTTAAGAGATCAGAAAATAAAATAATTTCCTTAAAAAGTTTTCCTGAGTACTTTTCTGATAGGAAGGTTTTCGATAAAGAGATTTTTGAGTGGTTATCCTTCAAAAACTCCTCCTTAGATTCCTAAGGTCTCGCCTTAGGAAAGGAGATTGTATGTTATAATTAAAATATGAAAACTATACAGCTAAAGGTAACCAAAATAAAATATAGAGGGGATTCTGTTGGTGATGATGTTGAAATAAAGGTCAATTGTTTGAACAGTAATTTAGACGTAAAAAAGAAAATTAAAAATAAAAGTGAGGTCAAAATTGATGCTGTTGTGGGTCAATTTGTAACTGATCAAGCACTTTTCTCTCTCCCGGTAAATGTAAAAATTATTGAAAGGGATTTGGTTTTCAACGATGTTGGAAGTAAGGATATAGAATTAAAGGTGGACATGAAAACTTCTGCTTCTCAATTCAGCACCTACGAGATCTTGGTTAAAGAAAAAAGAGGTCTTTCTTCTGGTGGTCGCATTGGAACTTTCGAAGTAACTTTGGAAGCTTCAATTTTAGATTTCGTCAAATATATACCAGACGATGATAGTGGAGACGGCTGGCTTAAAGCTAGATTTGAAGATAATGGGTCAGTAGAATCATTGCCAGCGTTTTTAAAAGTTAAAACTGAGCGCATCGATAACAAACGAGAGTACATTACTCCTTTAGAGGGTCCATATTCTGGACGATTAGCCTCTATCTCTCTTTTAAATAATCAATCTAGACTTATTTCCGGAGTTACTCATGCACCAATGGGGTATGCGAAATACTCTATAAGTAAAAAAACTTTTATTCTGAATGGTAAAGAATATCAAACTGCTGATTATCCTGGTTCTCCATGGAAAAAAGGATTATATGATATTGAAATACCAGACTACCCTCATACTGGTGGTAGATACTATCTGAAGCAATCCAAAAGAGCCATGACATGGTTTCGTATTGGTCATAGTGGAGACAGGTATCTACATACCGGCGGCCGATCGCTGGGTTGTATTACGATAATTGATATAGCTCACTGGATGAATATCTATAATGAATTAATAAAAGCACGCAAAGAAGATTCCCTAAGTGTTGGCGTACTTGAAGTTATAGATTAAAATGGACTATTTATTAAAAAATAAAAAAAGTACCACACTCTTTGTAGTATTTACTGTAATTATTTTTTTAAGTGCTGTTATGTGGCAAAAATATCTTTTTGGGGTCAAAAAATATAAGACGATATATGTCGGGATGCAAGCTGCTCAAAAGGGAGGTGATAGCACTTACTGGGCTCCACCCGATAATATAGTACCGGAGTCGGATTTTTATGTATATGCACTTGGTGATGAGAGTATGTGTGTTGGTGCGAGTTGTGGTATAGGAGGATATTTTGTTGAGTGTATAGGTGGCTATATGGCAGGTGAAGTATCTAGATCAGAAGAGTTTGATTATGGACTGCGTGATGCCGGAGTAGATATAAAAAATTTAAAGATTATTACTGTTGCTGATAAAGAGGGGAAAATAGTTGGAATTTATCCGGGGGCTAGGATTAGGAATCTGCCGTATATTATGCGAAATCATCAAGACCTTGTGGACGATGGCACCTTTAAGGTATGCTCTGATTTATTACCAAGACGATGGAAGTAAGGTTTCCTAAGGTCTCGCCTTAGGAAACTTAGGGAAAAAATATGAACAATATTAGAAATTTTTGTATCATCGCGCATATAGACCACGGCAAGTCGACGCTTGCCGACCGAATGCTTGAAATAACAGGCACTATTGAGGCGCGCAAGATGAAAGCCCAAGTGCTCGACTCGATGGATTTGGAACGTGAGCGGGGGATTACGATCAAGATGCAACCCGTAAGGATGATTTATCATCCTGAAGGTCCTGAGCAAAGCGAAGGGCGGGAAGCCCCTCCCCAACCCCTCCCCCAAGGGGAGGGTCAAAAAGAAAAAGAATCCTATATTCTGAATCTGATTGATACTCCCGGACACATTGACTTTTCTTATGAAGTCTCGCGCGCGCTGTATGCGGCTGAGGGCGCGATACTTCTTGTCGATGCTACTCAAGGTGTGCAAGCCCAAACGCTCACCGTGCTCGAGATGGCCAAGTCGCACGGGCTGACAATCATTCCGGCAATTTCAAAAATTGATTCGCCGCTCGCGCGAAATGACGAAATAAAAGATGAAATTGTCGAAGTGCTCGGCTGCAAAAAAGAAGATATTATCGAAACTTCGGGTCGGACCGGCGAAGGGGTAGAGTCGCTTTTGCAAAAAATTGTAGAGTTGGTGCCACCGCCAGTCGTGACACAAGATGATTCGCTCCAAGCCCTAGTTTTTGATTATAAATATTCGCCACATAAGGGCATCGTGGTTTTTGCTCGAGTGATGCAGGGCCGGGTCGGCAAACGCGAGAATCTTATTTTTAGAGGCGCGAAGCAAAAGTTTGTTTCGCTCGAGACGGGCATCTTTCACCCCGAAGAAATAGAGACCGAAAGTTTGGGGCCGGGCGAGATTGGCTACATTGTGACCGGTATCAAAGATGCGGGCATAGTCTCGGTCGGGGACACGATCGGCAGAGAAAAGGAGCAGAGCGAAGCTTTGCCCGGATTTGAGCGGCCGAACCCGGTGGTCTGGGCCTCCATTTTCCCCGAAGATCAGGGCGAGCTTACTGCGCTTAGGCAGGCTTTGCAAAAACTCAAACTAACTGATTCATCACTCTTTTTCGAAGAAGAATCGTCGGGTGTTTTGGGTAAGGGTTTTCGAGCTGGGTTTTTGGGTATGTTGCACCTCGAAATAATTACCGAAAGATTACAGAGAGAATTCAGCCTCAATTTGATTGTCACTCAGCCTTCGATCACTTACGAAATTGTTTTGAGCAATGGCAAGAGCGACACCATCTACTCCGCTTCGCTTTTCCCCGACGATGGCTTGATCAAAGAAGTCCGCGAGCCGTGGGTCGAGGTGACGGTTATTACACCCGCCGAATATGTTGGCGCCATTCTGCCTCTACTTTATGATCACGAGGCCGAGATTGTCGACACGCATAGCTTTGGTAGTAGCGGCAAATCAGTCAATGAAAGTCGAACCACGCTTGTGCTACACATGCCACTGCGCGAACTGATGCGCTCATTTTTTGATCGGCTCAAGAGTGCATCCTCGGGCTACGCTTCGATCTCGTACAAAGAAGTGGGTATGCGCGGAGCGGATGTGACCAGGCTCGATATCTTGATTGGTGGCGAAGTCATCCCCGCATTTTCCAAAGTCGTCTCGAGGCGCCTCGCCGAAAGCGAAGCGGAAAAGCTCGTGACCAAACTCCACAATATTTTGCCTCGCCAAATGTTTGAACTCAAGATTCAGGGCAAGGCGATGGGGCGAATTATTTCGTCCGAAACTCTCAAGGCGTTTAGAAAAGA
>CAZHJF010000024.1:0-7790 GCA_964532885.1 uncultured Candidatus Saccharibacteria bacterium | reverse complement strand
ACTAAAGGCGTCATTGAAAGACCACTGGGCAACTTTGTGGGGCACTTTTTTGAAAGTCTTCAAAGGCGCGCCAGCCACTCTTTGAGTCGGTGAATCGGGAGTAATGAGATCCGGATACTCTGTCTCCAAGTCCACTAGTTCCTTTTTGAGCGAATCGAGCGCTTCGGGCGAAATATCGCTTTTGTCCAAAACATGGTATTCGTAGCGGTATTTTTCGATAGTTTTGCGAAGTTGCGCCACTCTCTCCTGTGTTGTCCTGGGGATAATTGTCATAAATTTATACCTCTTATTTGTCCTAATTATTCTAAAAAACAGCCAAAAAGCAATGCCCAATTTAGAGCAATTAGTGTGCGATTAAGATAATTCTAGTAAGTGACCTCAACACCCCTTTCTACCCTTTTTGGATTATTGGCCACACAAGTATTATATCCACGCGACTTTACATAGGTACTACCATTTGCGAGCTTAGTGACTGTCACAATTACGCAGTGAGGTACAGGGTTTGTGCCTTGATTTAAGGTAAAACCAAAAACGCTTGTTGGGTTACCATTGCCGCCACCACCGATACGACTTTGAGTTGTAGTGCCAGCAATAGCTTGACCTGCGGAGATCGTAGAACCACCACATTGGATTGGCGACCCGACAGTTGAAGTGGCGAATTTACTTGGCTCAAACTTTGTATCCCAATAGAGAGCGCATTCAATTCCCGCATCTGCAGCATAAAAAGCATACTGCGAATCCCGCCCCGAAGTCGCAAACAGACTCCCTTTGATTGTTATTTCAACTACTGCAAAACTCACGAGCAACAAAACACTCATGATAGCGACAGCGATAAACATCGATATCCCTCTTGTTGTCTTTGCTTTTTTTAACTTTAAGTTTGCCATTTTGAGATTTGTATTTAGTTTATATCCAATTGAGTAAATGGGTTTTGACTTTGAATTCAAATGTTCTAGTTCCCCGAGTCCAAGTCACCCGGATAATCACGGCAATTTCATTGGCATTAATTGACTCAAACATTACTTCTCTTTTGAGATTGGTAAGTGTCCATGCGCCATTATAACCAAGTAAATTACTTGTGCTATTTTGTCTCAAGTTTGGACAAGTATTCCAAGAGTTACCACAATTAGTAAAAACAGTTGGGGCACTCACTTCCATGCGGCAAACTTTTCCAAAATAACACGGATCGGCGGCCGCTTCAGAAATACCAGTAAGCCAAACGCTTGGCAAACCTGCAATTCTTATTAACTGATTAGAGTCTCTTTTATTGCGAATTATTTCAATAGCCTCTTGAGCCAAGTAAAAAGCTTTGACTTCATCTTTGGTAATACTTGCTTGAGTGAGGCTAGTTTGGACAGCTGTAAAAACGCCGCTAATTACGAGTGATAAAACAAATATAGCCACAATTGATTCGAGCACTGTAAAGCCTTTTTGTTTTTTTATCTTATAATTTATCATATATCTAATTCACGTTGCGAAACAAAAGTTTGTAAAGAAAACACTGTTTGTGTTGTTGGTCGATTGCCAACATAACCTTTTATTACAATCACCACATATGGCTGAAGTTGATCAGTATTTAACGCTCCAAGCACATAAAATCTCATAGCTGTGATAACAACTTCAGGTGGTGTAAGCGCAACATAACTCGACCCTCCATTTGAGCTATATTCAATCCGAGAACCAGATTGGCGATAGACGATTGTATTACCATTTAGACGAAGAGCTAGAGAAGTATCTCCGTTTGAACAATTGGCTGGAGTTGAAAGATTGCCGGAAGATCCACAGTGATATAGACCGCCAAATCGAATATTACGAACCATATTTTCAACTGTATAATTTAGATTATCCACAACACTTTTTGAGGCTCGGGCTTTGCCGTTGGCGGAAAAAATACTCATTATCGCCCCAATTGAAATAAAGACCACTATTATGAATAGCGAGATCGCAATAAGCATTTCAACCAAAGTAAAACCTCTTTTTTTTATAATAAAATTTGCCATCAATTTGTAATTGAAATATAACCATTCGTATTTACTCGTATGCTATTCTCGCTACCATTCGCCGAGCGCACATACACATCAAAAGGTGGCCCAAAAGAATTGAGTTGGTTGCCGCCATTGTTTTGAAAAAATAAAGCGGCTTTTGGTTCTGGTCTGACAAAAACCACACTGACCTTATGTAGTCCATTTGAGGGTGAGCAAGTTTGAGAATTGCTAACGTAGCCACATATTCTGTTTATATTTACACCCTTGCTAAAAACCTTAGTCTCAATCGCTTCTCCCGAATCAAATTTTTGATTATTGTTACGATCGGCAAAGAATATATAGCGATCTGTTGTCCCTATATCGACATGTAAACCATAGCCCTGACCAAACTTGTCCCCACTTCCGGACATATACTCTCTTACCCCCAAACCAAACACCTGTGCCTGTCTAAACATTAGACCCATTTCATATGTTTGGGTACTAACCGAAAGCTTGTCGTTCCACTTACTCTGCTGGAAGACAAGCGCAGTCATCAAAACCGTAGCAATGGCAACGACGACGATGAGCTCCGTCAGGGTAAACCCGATATTTTGTGTTTTTTTAAAATAAGACAATTAAAAATATAGATCGCAAAATAAAGTGCAATAATTATACCTAGAGACAAAAACGGACCAAAAGGTATTTCTGATTTCATTGTAAGGCCCTTGGGGTTTTGGAGCAAACCGATTCGTGGAAGGATTTTATCAAGACCCAAAACTATTAATGAATAGGCGGCACCAATCCAAAAAGCCAGCACCACCGCAGTTAGACCTTTTGCCAGACCAAGGAGTAAGCCAATAACGAATATATATTTAACATCTCCAAGACCTAGCCAACGCCCCTTGGACAACAAAAATAATATCAAAAAAGGCAGACAAAGCGCGATGGCCGCAACGATATAGACAATAGAAAACCCCAATAGGAGATTTAAAACTATAGAAAGAAAAGCAAATATTATTAAAAAATAATCTGGAATTATAAAATGTTTCAAATCATACAGAGCAATTAGAAAGACGACCCCGGATATCGCTGAGTACAAAAGGAAAACAACCAAAGACAGGTACCAGCCTTCTGAGCTACTTACCAAACCAAAAAAATTAGCCTTCGAAAAAGCCAACAGAAAAAGTGTGCCCATTATCAATTCGGACAAAAAGAGTGTTTTTGGGATTTTATGACCACATTTTCGACAGCGTCCCATTAATGCGATATAAGAAATCACGGGTATAAGATCAAGAAATTTAATTTTTGCTCCACAAGAAAAACAAATCGACTTACCAGAAATAAAAGACATGCTTGAATGATACCGATCGGCAACCACATTCAAAAAACTTCCCACGGCCGACCCACAGAAAAAGACAATCACATATATATAAAAATCCATATAGTAATTATACTTTATTTTGTAAAAACAAAAACCACCGCTTGATAAAACAAACAGGTGGTTTTTGAAAACACTTAGATAGAGTTTATTATGGGCAGACAGTTGCTGATGCATTGATTGCACCGTTAACTGACTTTGAAGCACCTAGTGAGTCGACACACCAATAAGCTGTATCTCCGTTGAGCTCAGCTTTGATAGCGTAAGCGGTACCGTTTGAACCACAAACAATCGATGTGCCTGTTGGATAATTGGCTGTGTTTACGTAAGTTGCAAGACTTGAAGCGGTATCAGTAAACATACCCGCTGCACAGCTTGCGCCTGTAGTATAAGCACCGTTTGTATCGTAATACAATTCAGCTGCTGAACGTGCTCCAGCAAGCTGAGCTTTAACCTTTGCATCGTTGCCTCGACCTCTAGCTGTATTTAGAGAAGCCAAAACGACAGATGAAAGAATACCAATAATTGCAATAACAACAAGAAGTTCGATAAGTGTAAAACCTTTATTTTTCAAATAAGACATATTTTTTATAATTTGATTAATTAATCTCTCTCGAGAGAGCAGCTTCTGATGCATTCGACCGTTTACTTTGCCTCTACTATAAGGCTTGCATATAAGCTTATGTATATTATAAACAATTTCACGTTATAGACGCGTAAAATGTGGATATCTCGAATATGTTATGGACAGGCTGTGACCGATGTACCTATACTCCCAGCTACAAGTTTAGCCGAACCTCTACTGTCTATGCACCAATATTCGTTACCAGAATAAAGACTGGCTTTTACCGCATAAGCCGAACCGGATGAACCACAGACAGTAACAGTATTCAATGGTAAATTGCCTGCCGCGATATATATCCCTGGTGATCCAAGATCGGGAGACATTTCAGCGAAAATTCCCGCATTGCAAACAGGTACCACAGGGCCATAATTTACAGGATTCTGACTATTGAAATATATTTCTGCCGCAGACCTAAAGCTCCAAAGCTGCTGTTTAACCTTTGAATCATATGCCCTAGCACGCGAGGTTGAAATACTGCTTAGTATGATTGTTGAAAGTACGCCAATAATTGTAATCACAATCAATAGTTCCACCAAAGTCATACCAGCCTGTCTCATTTTTCTAGAAAGCATAGAAGTAAGAAGAATTTATTTTTAATACTCTGTGTTTATATTTTATGCCTAAGATACGTTTGAAGCAATGTTGTATATCGGCATAAGCACCGAGGCAAGGAGTACACCCACACCAAGACCCAAAGCCACAATCATGACCGGTTCGATCAATCCCACCAAGGTGTCCACCGCGTTTATAACCTCACGTTGATAAAATTTGGACATCGTCTTTAATATATTTCCAAGCTCACCAGACTCTTCACCAACTTTGATCATCTGACTTAGCATACGTGGTATTTCTTCGTGTTCGGCAATTGCCGCAGAGAGAGCGCTGCCTGATTTGACCTTTGAGATCGCATCTTCCAAAACTTCTCTATAAATTTGATTGTCAATAATCGCTGCTGTAACTTCGATCGCTTTGAGCATTGGTATACCACTCGAGATCATAGTACTCATGTTATCAGAAAAACGTGAAAGATATAGTTTGCGATACAGGTCACCCACAAATGGTATAGAGAGTCTGGTGTTTGACAGCCAGCGAGCACCTTCAGGAGTTCGTATGTACCACATCCCCAGAGCAATAGCGGCAATTAGACCAAGGATCATATAAATATAATTGTTGACAAACAAGTCACTTACGAAGAAAACCGCTTTGGTATAGAAAGGGATTTCTTGGCCTGATTCTCTTATAATCAAACCAATCTTTGGCACAATAACCGTAAACATCAACACCATAACGGCAATAAAAGTGAAGATAACAAAAGCTGGGTAGATAAGAGCATTTTTTGCTTTTGAAGAAACCTCGTAGGTTCTGTCTAGATAGTCTGCTAAATAAGCGAATGACTGGTCAATGTGACCAGATTCCTCACCAGCACGCACCATATTTACATAAAAATCAGAAAAAATATCGGGATGTTTCGAAAGAGCGGCAGAAATAGAACTGCCCCCCTGGAGATCATTTACAATTTCTAGCATATGCTTTCTGAGAGTCACATTTTCCACCTCAGTGCCAATCAATTTGAAAACTCTTAGAGCCGAAACCTGGGCTTCAAACAGTGTAGATATTTGTCGGGAGACAATGACGATATCTTTGTTCGAGACACGATTAAAAAAAGGAATTTTCCTCAATATATCCTCCTCAGCGTCTTTTTCTTTGATTGAGGAAATTATAAGTCCCCTTCTTTGGAGCGAAGTAATAGCCACATCTTCACTAAAGGATTCGATTGTCCCCTCTTCCTTATCTCCCGTTCGACTGATAGCTTTATAAACAAAAATCATAGTAATTAAATCATTTTTTCCAAGGCTTTTGGATTGGTGGAGTAGAGATAAGCATTTTCAATGGTTATTTCCCCATTTCTAACCTTTTCAATCAAACATCGGTTGAAATCAATCATGCCCACTTGAGAACTCGTCTCAATCACTGTGTTGATCTCATGCGTACGTTTATCACGAATAAGATTGGCTACAGCTGTGTTGTTGATCAGAAGTTCATAGACAGGCACCAGACCGCCAGAGATCTTTGGAACCAATCTTTGAGAAAAGATACCGCTGAGTGAAGCCGAGAGTTGGATACGAATCTGATTTTGCTGACTAGCTTCAAAAGAATCGATGATTCGGTCAACTGTCTGAGCCGCGTTGTTGGTGTGTAGAGTTGAAAAAACCAAGTGTCCGGTTTCAGCAGCTGAAACCGCTGTGGACATTGTCTCAGCATCTCTCATTTCACCAACCATAATCACATTTGAGTCCGCTCGAAAGATATCGTGGAGTGCAGTATTGAAATCCGGTGTGTCAAAACCAACCTCTCTTTGATGTATAACTGACTGTTTCGGAGTAAATACATATTCAATCGGATCTTCAATTGTAATAATATTTTCAAGGCGTTCATTGTTTATAATATCAACCAAAGACGCGAGCGTTGTGGATTTGCCGTGTCCAGTAGGTCCAACAACCAAAAAGAAGCCTGATTTGACTCGAGCAAAATTAGAGAGCGACTCTGGTAAACCAAGTTCACTCAAAGTTGGAATTTGTTTGGCAATATGACGAAAGGTCATCACGTTTCTCTGTTGATCAACATAAGCATGAGCTCTAAACCTTTCACCCTTGTGAGTATAAGCAAAATCAACACTTTGTTTTTTGGCAAAAATATCCCTGTGAACAGGAGAAAGCACTCCATCTAATATTTTTTTTACAGACTCCTTGGTAAAAACCTGATACTTGCTAAGTGGCACCAATTCGCGAGTAATGCGCAAGTAAGGTACTCTCTCTTCGGCAATGTGCAAATCCGAAGCGCCTTCTTTGCCGACCAGCTCTATTAGTGTGTCTAGTTCGCTCATGCTCATTTTATTTTTTTATTATTTTAAGGACTTCGTCTACCACTTCTGAAGGAGTCGCGGCGGCTTTGACAATATAGCCGCTCACACCAAGATTGCTAGTTCTCGTAATATCGCTTTCATCACTTTGGTTGGTCAGCATCACAATCGGCACCTCGGGCACCAATTTCTCCTCTCTGATCTTTTCAAGAGTAGCGATACCGTCAAGTCCTGGGATAACAATATCCATCAGCATCAAATCAACTTTAACCTCCGCTCCCCTAAGTTTTTCTAGGAGCAACTCGCCACTTTTAAACACTTCCACCTCGACATTTTTACTGGCAAATTTGGTGGCATACATGTTGACCAAAAAATCATCGTCATCGAGCAAAAATATTTTTAATTTGTTTTCATTGTTTGAATCAGTCATATATGTAATCTTATACGAAATATTAATAAAACTAAAGGGTGTTGATTTCTTCAAATGGGATTTTGCGGTCAAAAGCTTTGAGTATCGCGTCTTCTTTCATTGTGAGCATTCCCTTTGATCTAGCCGCTTTCCAAAGCTCCTGCTCGGTTGGATTTTTGAGAATAATCTGTTCAATATCCTTATCAACCTCAAGCACCTCCATGACCGCCACCCGACCCTTGACCCCATTTGGACAATCAGGACCAGGGGCAATACCGTAGACCTCTTTGCCAAACGATAAACTACTCTTATATTCAGCTGGCAGATCTTCAAACTGCTTATCGATCATCATTTTTATTCCACCTTCTACCTTGAGCGGCTTTCCAGCGCCTGGACAAAGCGATCTAGCAAGACGCTGAGCTATAGCCAAAGCGAGCGTTGGTGCAATAAGATAAGGGTCGACACCCATATCGATAAGACGAGGCACTACGCCAATAGCGGTGTTGGTATGGATTGTTGAAAAAACCAAGTGCCCCGTAAGTGCCGCCTGGATA
>CAZHJF010000023.1:0-7935 GCA_964532885.1 uncultured Candidatus Saccharibacteria bacterium | reverse complement strand
AATAATAAGAGATCTAATCCCCCCAACCCCCTTTACATTAAAGGGGGGATCAAGAAGCATAATAAGTTTAGTAGAAATTTCTGTTGGTCCGTATGTGTTGACCGGTGGGGAACTGCCAGCGATGATAATTTTGGATACAGTGGCCAGACGAATTCCCGGCGTGCTCGGCAAAATTGAATCGGTAGAGGAAAACAGAGCAGCAAGTGGCGAGGTTTACACACGACCCGAAGTTTTGGAATATAAAGGTAAGAAATATCGAGTACCGAAGGTTCTACTTTCTGGCAATCACAAAAAAATAGAGGAGTGGCGAAACAAAAAGAAAACATAAGAAAACTGTTCAAATAAAGCCGCCCCGCACCAGTTGGTGCAGGGCGGCTTTGTCATTTACTCCAACTCCTTTCCAAGTGTAATGACACGGCCAATCCTCAAAATGCCAAGACTCTTCGCGCCTGCCCATGATAGGTCAAGTTGATTCATCGGGGTACCCACTGGCATCCGATCCTTGATCACAACATTCAACTTTCGCCCTCCATACCAGATCTCAAGCTTAGTACCAAAAGGTAAAGTGGGAGACGCGGCGACATGAGGATCGCGCATATTGAAACGCTCCCCGTTCGCCATATAGTTCCCATGTAGAACCTTCCCATACCAAGTAAGCATCACAGCACGTTGTTCTGTAAAACGGCTAAGTCTCATGTTTAGATCGAGATCTAAATCATCGCTTGGCAGACCTTTTTTGGTCGCCAATAGAATGTACAGAATTGTCGCCATCGCACGTCTTGTCAGCAAAATATATCCTTTCAATTGGAGTTAAGCCAAAGGAGAAAAACATTGATCAGCCTCTCTGTTTTTTACATGCTTGTTGCAAATAGAGCAGAAGGCAAATGGACTTCTCTTTTGGTTTGACTAAAAGAACTCGTCTGAAGATATATTATCACAAAACCCCGTCCCCTCAAAATAGGAATAACCCGATTGGAGAATTTCCTAAGGCGAGACCTTTGAAGCAGGTTTCCTAAGGTCTCGCCTTAGGAAAATTCTATGACGTAAATACCACCATTGTCCAAAATCTAACGCCCCGACTTCGCAAAGCTACGAACGGGCAAAGCGTTAGAAAGTGGACAATGTTTTTCTGGCCTTGTTTTTTTATTAAAAAATGTTATAAGAATTGAGGAGTTTGATATGAACAGCTATCAAATTGTAAGTGCGGTACTCGCTGTCTTATTATATCTGCCCCTAAATTATCAAATATTAATGGGACAGGTCGACCAAAACCTGGCAACGTGGATCTTGTGGGTTGCACTGGATGTAATAGCGGCAACCTCCATGTATATGCATCCAGAAAAAGGAAATTGGCAATTGCCAGCAGCGTATACTGTCGGTGGGTCAATAACAATTTTGTGTTTGTTGAGGTCAAGCCTTTTTGAATGGACTTACTTCGAAACACTGGTTTGCGTCTTCATTGGTATTGCCCTTGTGAAGTGGTACTTTTCAGGGCCACGCATGGCAACAATCATCTCAAGTCTAGGGATGGTGGTAGCAACCCTACCTCAGATCAAGGATGCCTATCTACTGCCAGAGACAATGCCATTTGGTGTCTACATTGGATACTTGATCGTAAATGGATTATCTGTAAAGGGAGGTAAAGCGTGGAACGTCGAGGAAAGATTTTATCCAAGTTGTTGTATCTTCGCTTGCATGCTTATACTGATCTTCACAGCCCAAAAGTTTTTTTGATGTATACAGCCGCCCCTTCGGGACAAAATCCGGAGGAGGCGGATTTTTGTTTTCCACTATTTTAGATGAAAAGGGCAGGAGGAAAAGGTATAATTTGAGTATAACGTTAATTTTATACAATGGAGAATGTAAATAATTTTGAAGTTCAGAATGTTACCAGTCCTCAAGAGGAAATTTATTCTAATGATGGACGAGCCGAACAAATCGAAGCGGACCAGGCTATATTCAGCATAGCTGAGATGCTTTATGAACCACACAAAGTAGAACAACAACTTATTGATAGAGGTGAGGTTTTGCATCCATCAACTCGCTAATAATGGCATCAAAAAAAATTGAAAATGAAATAGACTACCTAGTCGCGCAGGCCCAAATCGAAGCAGATATCGCTTCAGAAATTTTGACTTCAGTGAGAGAAAAGAGTGGACCAGCCCAAGAGAGGTATTACGAAGAAAAAATCGCTCTCAAAATGTTGGAATTTTTTAAATTGGAAGAAAAGCTGATTACCTTGTATGCCGAAGCCAAAGATGAATTTCCGCTACTTTCGAGTCTGATGGAAAACAAGAGACCGTATTTAAAAGAAATGCTTGCCGAAGCTAAAAAACTTTATGAAAAGAATTTCAGTAAGAAGTGAAATTCATTTAATTACCAAAATTTAGAGTACTAAAAATTATAATTTTTAATATAATTTTTGATAATAAAATATAATATTTATGAATTTTCCTGAAGATATACTCGAAAGACATCTGGACAATATCCGCAAATTACAAGCGCCAACCGGACTCTTCATGGCCTCTCGTTCTGATGTTTCGACAGGTTACAACAAGGCTTGGCTCCGCGACAACTTTTATACCTGCCTAGCCTTTGAGGAAATCGGCGACATACAGACGGTCCAAATAGTTTGGAAGGCATTATTGCAAGTTTTTATCAAACATAAAGACAAAATTGAATGGGCCGCTCGCAACAAGCCCTACCAAAGCTGGCAATATATCCACGCCCGCTACAACCCGGAAAATTTTGAAGAATTTTGGTCCGAGTGGGGCAACAAACAAAATGACGCAGTTGGAGCCATACTTTTCAAGATTGCCGATTTGGAACAGAAGGGCATTAAAATACTTGAAACCGATGAAGAGAAGATCATTGTTCAGAAACTCATCGATTATTTAGGTAATATCGAATATTGGCACGACCCAGATAATGGTGTTTGGGAAGAGTATGAAGAAATACATGCGTCATCGATTGGAGCTTGTGTGGCTGGTCTCAAACTCATGAGCCAGATTCCCGGGGTGGTTGTGCCCAAAGACTTTATTACTAAAGGTGAGGAAGCTCTAACGAGACTCTTGCCCAGAGAATCAAAAACAAAGTTTACTGATTTGGCCCTCTTGTCTCTTATTTATCCTTTCAACGTAGTCGGTGAAAGCATGGCGCGTGAAATAGTCCAACATCTTGAATACCACTTGAAGCGCGATAGGGGAGTAATCCGATACAAAAACGATCGCTACTATAACAAAAATGATGACGGCTCTAGCGAAGAAGCAGAGTGGTGTTTTGGCTTTCCGTGGCTTTCAATTATCTACGCCGGCTGGGCGAGCGATGGTGAAAAGTTTGGCGACATCACAGACAACGACGATCGCGCAAAAGCGGTAGAATATTTAGAAAAAACAAAACAGGTGATCTACAACGGCGAGATACCAGAGCTGTATTACTCTGATTCAAACACCCCAAACGACAACACTCCGCTCGCTTGGGCTGAGTCACTCTTTGTCGTCGCTCTGCTAAAAGTTGGCAAGTAGTTTTCATAAATTAACAAAAAATTTACACTAAAAGAGTAAATTATTGACGGACGGGTTATCCACAGTTGTAGCCATAACAGGTGTTGACTTGCTTGACAGTTTTTGAGCGAAGGTTTATACTCATGTTTACTATTGAGTGGATGAGTTGTGGCTTGTCAATAGAGAGCTGTTGATTTCAAAGCAGTATTACTTTACAAGCATTTTATAGTCATCGTTTGAACTATATTCATACACAAAGCTAAGAGCTAAACAAAGAGGCCCCATTTTTTGCCGGGGTGCGTTTTTGCGTGTATGGGTTTCGGTAAGTTTTTATTTTATCATTTATATCGCATTAATTTATTAATCATGATTACAAAAGCACTTCCAAAAAAGTATTTCAGTAAATTCAAGAAGCCTCTTGTGCCTGTGCCAAACCTGGTCAAGGATCAAGTTGATTCGTACAAGTGGTTGATCGAAAAAGGCATCAAGGAAGTATTTGATGAATTCAAAGCGGTCAACGATTTTTCTGGCAAAAAATTCAAATTTGAATTTTTGGGATTTGAAATTGATCCACCCAAATACGATGAGTACTACGCTAAAGAAAAGAAGCTTTCTTACGAAGCTTCAATCAAAGCCCGCGTAAAACTGACTAACAAGACTCTCGGTACCGAAAAAGAGCAAGAACTTTTTTTGTCTGATATTCCGCTCATGACTCCACATGGTACCTTTATCATAAGTGGTGTTGAGCGTGTCATTGTACCCCAGCTCGCCAGATCTTTTGGTGTCTTCTTCACCAGTAGTGAGATCAAGGGCAAACGTCTTTTTGGTGCTAAGATAATTCCTTCTCGAGGTGCCTGGATCGAGATTGAAACCGACGCCGAAAAGACTCTTTACGTACGCATAGATAGAAAACGAAAATTTGCCGTAACAACACTACTCAGAGCTTTTGGCGCTGAGACTGATTCTGAAATCACAGCCTTGTTCGAAAAAAACCCTGCAGCCAAAGAATTCATCGAAAAAACCTTGGCCAAAGACCACGTCAAAACTGCTGATACAGCTTATGTTGAAATATATCGCCGTTTGCGTGATGGCGATTTGGCAACATCAGAAAACGCACGTGAATTTTTCCGCGCTCTATTTGATGTAGAACGCTACGACCTCCACCGCGTGGGGCGATTTCGCTTCAACTCAAGATTTGGTTTGCCAACCCAAGGCAAAGACGCTGATCGCAGAACTCTAAATCTCGAAGATTTGCAATTGGTTGTAAACCACATCGTCGACCTCAACGTGACTGTCGGCGCCCAAGACGATGATATCGACCACCTTGGTAGCAGACGTGTGAGATATGTTGGTGAACTTTTGCAACAAAAAATCCGAATTGGTATGGCGCAGATAAAGCGCAACATGCAAAACCGTATGTCGACAGTTGAGACCGATGTTTCTTTGCCGATCAATTTTATTATGCCTAAACCTCTTCAGGCTAGGATCAAAGAATTTTTCACAACCAACCAGCTGTCACATTTCATGGGTCAAGAAAACGCCTTGGCAGAAATCGAACACTTGCGACTACTCTCTGCTCTTGGACCGGGAGGCCTTAGTCGTACTAGAGCTGGCTTTGAGGTGCGCGATGTGCACCCAAGCCACTATGGTCGACTTTGTCCAATCCACACCCCCGAAGGTCCAAATATTGGTTTGATCTTGCACCTTTCCGTTTATGCTCGGATCAACGAATTTGGCATGATCGAAACCCCTTATGCAAAGGTCAAAAATGGCGTCGTCACAAATGAAATTGACTATCTCAACGCCTTAGACGAAGAAGCTTATGCGATTGCTCACGCCGCCACGCCTTATGACGAAAAAGGTTTGATTGAAAAAGATATTGTCGAAGCTCGTATCAACGGCAAACCTGGTATTATTTCAAAAACTAAAGTTGACTACATCGATGTAGTCACCAACCAAGCCTTTTCGATTGCCACCTCGCTTATACCATTTCTCGATCACAATGACGCAAACCGTGCACTCATGGGTTCCAACATGCAAAAACAGGCCACTCCTTGTGTAGAACCAGAAGCACCAATCGTCGCGACCGGTATGGAAGGTCCAGCCATGCGAGACACCGGCCGACTTTTGATTGCAGAGACTGATGGTACGGTAACTGCAGTAGACGGCAAACATATAAAAATAAAAGATACTAAAGGCAAAGAGCTGAGTTACAGAGTTGTAAATTTTGCCAAGACAAATTCCGCGACTTGTTTCCACCAGAGACCAATTGTCGGTATTGGTGATCATGTTAAAAAAGGTGACATCTTGGCTGACACCCTCACAAGCAAAAACGGCGAAATGGCTTTGGGTCAAAATATTTTAGTCGCCTTTCTTTCTTGGTCTGGGGCAAACTACGAAGACGCCATCATTCTTTCAGAAAGACTCATAAGAGAAAACAAATTTACTACTGTGCACATCGATGAAGTTGTAGTGAACGTCCGTGATACCAGACTTGGGCCGGAAGTCACAACTTGTGACATTCCTAATGTCGGTGAAGTGAAGCTCAAAAATTTGGCTGAAGACGGTATCGTCCGCATTGGCGCCGAAGTTCGTCCTGGCGACATTTTGGTCGGCAAAATCACTCCTAAGGGCGAAACTCAACTGACACCAGAAGAGCGACTTTTGCGTTCACTCTTTGGTGAAAAAGCTCGCGATGTCAAAGACACCTCTAAGCGCGTTGAAGGTGGCAAAAAAGGACGTGTCATCAATGTCCAGGTGTTTAGTCGTGAACAAGGCGACAAACTTGAAAGCGGTATCATCAAGAGAATTCACATCGAAATCGCCCAAATCCGCAACGTCTCGGTCGGCGACAAACTAGCTGGACGTCACGGCAACAAGGGTGTTATTTCAAAAATATTGCCGATTGAAGATATGCCTTATATGAAGGACGGCACCCCGGTAGATATCATACTTACACCACTCGGTGTACCGAGTCGTATGAACTTGGGTCAGATCTTGGAAATCCATTTGGGACTTGCTGCCAAATCGCTCGGTTACCAAGCTATCGTGCCTCCATTTGCTGGCGCGACAAACGAAGAAATCAAAGAAGAGCTCAAAAAAGCAGGCCGAAATGAAAACGGTAAGACTCAACTCTATGACGGCAGAACTGGCGAAGCTTTCAAACAAGAGACAGCTGTCGGCTATATGTACATTTTGAAACTTCACCACATGGTTGAAGACAAAATTCACATGCGTTCGATTGGTCCATATTCTCTTATTACTCAACAACCTCTTGGCGGTAAAGCTCAAGGTGGAGGTCAGCGATTTGGAGAAATGGAAGTTTGGGCTCTCCTTGGTCATGGGGCAGCCTACACACTTAGGGAAATGCTGACAATCAAGTCCGACGACATCGTTGGACGCAGTGCGGCTTTCGACTCGATAGTCAAAGGCGAGAGAATCAAGAGCGATAACTTACCGGCAGCTTTCAATGTTTTGGTGAGCAACCTTCGTGGTCTATCGCTTGATGTAGAATTATTAAATCATTCCGAAAAGATTGTACCTGATTCGGAAATAAGTGATAACGCATAACAATAAAAACATGAATACTAAACCAACAAACTTGAATGATTTTGACATGATGCGACTTTCACTTGCTTCTCCGGAGAGAATCAAAGAATGGTCCTTTGGAGAAATCACCAAACCCGAGACAATCAATTATCGTACCCAACGCAGTGAGCGTCATGGCCTTTTCGACGAAAAGATTTTCGGTCCGGACAAGGATTATGAATGTTACTGTGGCAAGTACAAGGGTATCCGCTACAAAGGTATTGTTTGTGAAAAATGTGGCGTTGAAATAACTCGTTCGATTGTCCGCCGTGAACGCATGGGTCACATCGATCTTGCGGCGCCAGTTTCGCATATTTGGTTTTTGAAGAGCATGCCTTCACGTATATCACTTTTGCTCGATCTACCATCGGCAGACGCAGAAAAAGTAATTTATTTTGCTGGTTATATAATCACAAAAGTTTCAAACGATGAGAAGCAATCAATTCTCAAAGATCTTGACGCTGAATTCAAATCCAAAATAAAACAACTGACAGAAGAAAAACACAAAGATGAATTGAAAGAAAAGCTTCAAGCAACCAAGCGCGAAATCGAGAGCATTGCTGAAGGTCGGGTAATCGACGAAGTAGCTTATCACACCTACTCAGTCAAATACGGAACTCTTTTTGAAGCCGAAATCGGCGCTGAAGCGATTTATAATATTTTTAGAAAACTCGACTTAGTTAAACTCGCCGAAAAAGTCTCTCTGGATTTGGAAAAAGCCAAATCTGTTGAATCGACCAAAATTGCCAAAAGACTCTCGATGATCCACGCCATGATCAAATCTGGCACTCGACCAGAATGGATGTTCCTAACTAGCATTCCGGTTATACCACCAGCTATGCGT
>CAZHJF010000022.1:0-8042 GCA_964532885.1 uncultured Candidatus Saccharibacteria bacterium | reverse complement strand
ACCTTCCTTCTACTTACAATATATTTGTTAGAATATTTCTTGGCCTTTCTAGACTTCTGTCCTTTACCAGTTGGTTTGCCCCACATTGAAATAGCACGTCTGCGACCTCGGCCTTGACGACCTTCACCTCCACCGTGTGGATGGTCGACTGGGTTCATCGCGGTGCCACGGACAGTAGGGCGAATACCCTTCCAACGCGAACGCCCAGCTTTACCATAATTTTCAAGTCTCTTTTCACTATTTGAAACTTCACCAACTGAAGCAAAACAGACTTCTCGCACCTTTCTCACTTCCGAAGATGGGAGCTTGATATCTACGAGTCCAGCGTCTCTTGCGATCACCTGAGCGAAAGAACCAGCTGACCTTACAAGTACTGCTCCGGCTCCAGGCTTTAATTCTATATTGTAGACAAAAGTACCAACAGGCATCTCGCTAAGTGGCATTCTATTGCCTGGAACAACAGGTGCACCTGGACCAGTCACAAGTACCGTGCCTGGCGTAACACCCTTTGGCAACAAAATATAACGCTTTTCACCATCGCGATAGACAGCAAGTCCGATAAAACCAGTACGATTAGGATCGTATTCAACAGACGCAATTTTGAAAGGGATGCCAATTTTATTAAATTTAAAATCAATCTCTCGATATAGGCGCTTATGTCCAGAACCTTTGTGTCGCACCGTAATCCGACCAGCATTGTTTCGGCCTACTGCTCTTTTGCGTCCATAGGTCAAAGATTTGAGCGGAGCGGTTTTGGTAAGGAGACCGCGATAAAGAACCACCTTGGTGTGGCGTTGGGATTTGGTCGTCGGTTTGAATGATTTGATTGCCATATGATTTTTATTCTATTTTGTCGCCTTTTTTCAAATAGACGTAAGCTTTTTTGACTCCGCCTTTGACTCCATATTTGCCACGCACAATAACCTTTTTAGCAGGATTACGAACTATTGCAACCTTGATCGGCTTAACATTATAAAAAGCTTTTACAGCCGCTCCGACATCGTGCTTGGTTGCCTTGTCATCAACAATAAAAGCATGCACATTTCGGAGTGCAAGATCATTAGCCTTCTCGGTAATACGAGGAGAAACTAGAGTATGAGCGTATTTGGCTTTATGATTTTTGTCCATATTTTTATGCTTTCATTCTAGAGGCCAAGGTTGAAACTGCCACCTCGGGATTTGAGATTATAAGATACTTATAATTCAAAACATCTAGTGGGTTTAGGTCTTTGGTCAAACCGATTTCGATATTATTAAAATTCTGGAAACTTCTCAAAAGGTTTTCTTCTTTTTCGTTTATGGCAACAAAACAGGCATTTTTTCTGTTTTCAATCTTCTCATAACCCTTGATTGATTTTAGAGAGGCGAGAATTTTTTTGGCTTCTTTGGTCTTTGGCTCTGTCGGCGCAATCGAGTCAACAAACAAAATTTGATTGGCCTTAAACTTTTGAGAAAGTACAGTAAAGAGAGCTTTGGCTTTCATCTTTTTGTTGATCTTACGATCATAGTTTTTATCATTTCTTGGTCCATGTGCAATACCGCCGCCCACCCAGATTGGTGACCTGCGAGAACCATGACGAGCTCGGCCGGTACCTTTTTGTTTCCATGGTTTCTTGCCCGTACCCGCAACTTCACCGCGAGTCTTGGTGTGTGCGCTAGACTGACGAGCGTTGCTCATCATCGAAACAACAACTTGATGTACCAGATTGTCATTTTTGGGTAGACCAAAAACATTATCCGGGAGAGCGAATTTGCCTGTTTCCTTACCCAATTTGTTGTATATGGTAGCTTCCATTTTGTTATCTTATTTCAACCAGCGTACCTCGGCGACCAGGAATAGCACCAGAAACAATCATGGTGTTGTTGGTTATATCGAGACCAAGCACTCTGAGGTTTTTTACTGTTACCATGTCTCCACCCATACGGCCGGCCATGCGCATACCTTTTGGTACACGACCACCATTTCTAGTACCACCCGAAATCGAACCCGCCTCTCTCTCTGAGTGCTTTTGTCCGTGAGATCGAGGTCCACCATGAAATCCGTGACGTTTGACCACACCTTGAAATCCTTTACCTTTGGAAATTGCGCGCACATTGACAGTATCGCCTATTTTAAAACTCTCAAGAGTCACGTCATCACCTTTGTTGAAAGAAAATGTATCAGGCACTCTAAACTCTCTAAGTTTTTCAAATGAACCCAAGTCTTTCACATGTCCCTTAACCGCCTTGGAAATATTTTTTGGACTTCTAACACCAAAACCAGATTGGAGAGCGCTATAACCGTCGCGCTCTTTGGTTTTTAGATCTACAATCTTAATAGGACCCGCGCTCAATACGGTCACAGCTTTGACTTTGCCGTCCTCCCCAAAAACTTGGGTCATATTCACCTTTTTAGCCAACATGAATTTCATATTTTTGAATTTCTGAATATCTTTTCTATCTTTCGAAAAATCTTATATTATCTTTACGTCGATGGATACTCCGCTCGGCAGAGAAAGGTTGGTCAGAGCTTCCATTATTTTTGAGCTTGGATTTACAATATCGATCACCCGACGATGCACACGCATCTCAAATTGTTCACGCGCATTTTTGTAGACAAAAGGAGCGCGATTGACTGTATATTTCTTGATCTCTGTTGGCAAAGGCACAGGCCCAGCAATCTTTGCATCATAACGAAGAGCTGTATCAATAATCTGCTTGACGGATAAATCGAGGATTTTGTATTCATAGGCCTTTACGCGAATACGTAGCCTTTGGATCACATCTTCCTTTACCGCGCCTCGTTTTGTTTTTGTTGCTGTTTTTGCCATGATAAAGATCAACTACTAATCTACAGATAATTTAGAATTATGCAACTATTTTGGTTACAACTCCGGCACCCACAGTTTTGCCACCCTCACGAATAGCAAACTTTTGCTTCTCTTCGAGAGCGATCGGAGCAACGAGTTTGACCTTGAAAGTCGCTGTGTCTCCAGGCATAACCATCTCTACGCCCTCCTTCAGAGTCACCTCGCCTGTTACGTCAGTTGTTCTGATATAAAATTGAGGTTTATAGCCAGTAAAAAATGGAGTGTGTCGGCCGCCTTCTTCCTTTTTGAGGATGTAAACTTCGGCTTCAAAATCTGTATGCGGAGTAACAGAACCAATCTTTGCAATAACTTGACCGCGATGTACGTCTTCTTTCTTTAGACCACGAAGAAGAATACCTGCGTTGTCACCAGCTTGACCTTGGTCGAGCTGTTTATTGAACATTTCGATACCAGTCACAGTTGTCTTTTGGGCGTCTTTGAGACCGATAACTTCAACTTCTTCTCCAACCTTGACCATACCTCTTTCAATCTTACCAGTCACCACTGTACCTCGGCCTTCAATTGAGAAAATGTCTTCGATCGGCATAAGGAATGGCTTTTCGAGATCTCGAACTGGCTCTGGAATAAAGGTGTCAAGAGTGTTAACAAGCTCCAAAACTTTTTGAGCCCACTCGTCATTTACATCTTTAGCCTCAAGAGCTTTGAGACCTGAGCCACGGATAACTGGTGTATTTGCACCGTCGTAGCCATTTTTGGTCAAAAGGTCGCGGATTTCTTCTTCCACCAAATCGATCATATCAGTATCTGGCACCATGTCGCATTTGTTGAGAAATACTGCGATCTTTGGCACACCCACCTGGCGAGCCAAGAGTACATGCTCTCTAGTTTGAGGCATAGCACCGTCAGTAGCAGCGACCACAAGGACCGCTCCGTCCATCTGAGCGGCACCAGTAATCATGTTTTTAATGTAGTCGGCGTGACCTGGAGCGTCGATGTGAGCGTAGTGACGAGCAGGAGTCCAGTATTCAGAGTGGTGCAAAGCAATAGTAATACCACGAGCTTTTTCTTCTGGTGCGCTGTCAATCTTGTCTACAGCTTCTACACGAGCGCCATAACCCTTATCTTTGCTCATATCTAGGATATGAAGAATAGAGGCGGTGAGAGTAGTCTTACCGTGGTCAACGTGACCGATTGTGCCCACGTTTACGTGAGGCTTTGATCTATCAAATGTATCTGTCATATTATTTTAATTAAAATTGATTAATTTCTAAATTTTCAAAACTACGCAGCCAAAGGCCGCCTATTTGTCAATTGAAATATAATAACAAACTCAATAAAAGAGTGCAAGTGCAAAGCTCGAGAGAGATTATATGGCAAAATAGACGGCCTTACCAACTACCACAAGCGGGCTCACCACTACAAATCATCCACGACCAAGTCGGACGCACAGGGTCATAAAAAGTACTACCAGCTGCTGGGTAACTTTCTGGGCTGACGTGTACCAATACTTTATAATTTAAACCATCAGAAGCATAAAGATAACCAGTGCAAGGAGCAGGGGCATTAGCCGGATCAACCGGCAAAGAGCTCATGTAATTTGGTACCAAACCAGATATATAATTTGTTGAATTACCCGGACCACACGGCCCGGTGCTTGCCCCTCCCCACCAACCAGGACTTGGCAAAGGGTAGCTTCCGTTCGACACACGATAAAGTTCCAAAGCAGTTCTCAGATTTACCATATCCTGCCGACGTTTTGAATCTCTGGCCCTAGCTCGAGCTCCATTAACACTCGACAAAACAATGCTCGAGAGTACCCCAATAATTGCAATAACCACCAACAATTCTATGAGTGTAAAACCTTTGTTTTTCATTTCATTTTTTCAAGTCTTGGTGGAGCATTTTTGGGATAAACCACTTCATAGCCCTTTGGGGCTTTGTAATTGGCTTTTTTGCCTCCAGATTTAATTACCAAAAATATAGCGAGACCGATGAGCAGAACAATCACTACAATCAAAACTACCTTCTTTCCGGTACTAGAAGAAGAACTAGCGCCCGAGGTATAATTACCACCTGAATAACTTCCCCCGGTCTGAAACTCTTCTGCTCTTTTTTGCAAATCTGCCAGGGTTTTTTGTATTTCTTCTTGTTCGTTGGCCATAGATTAATTATAACAACAACAAAAAATCGCACAATCAAGTGCTTAGAAATTTACCGCTAGGCAAAAATGCTTGAAGTAGTGCGGCGGAGGCGATTTAATTCTTCTGAGACAATCTCCTTAAATCCCGGGACTCGATCTCGCAAAAAAGCTACAACTTGTCCAAAATCTTGTTCGTTTTGGTCGATACATGTTTCAAATTCTTTAAGTATTGAGTCCTCCATCATATCAAGCGCTCTTTCAACCACGGCCTCAAAAAGCAATGTGCCAATTTTGTCTATCATTTCTGTTTGACTCTCAATGTCTATGTTTGTAAGGCCAAAATCTTCTATTATTTTTTTCTTTAAATTTTCGTCCATTTTATTTTATGCTGCTCGCTTTAACCCCACCTCCGACTCTGAACTCTCTGCTGTCACCAAACCAATCAAACTCTTGAGATACTCTTTGACGGTGAGTTTTTGTTTTTCGCTCTTAAGTAAGGCTTTGACCGATTCTCCTTTGCCCATATCTGCAAGCTTTCTTTCTAAACCAATTATCTCTTTCATGAGATTCAGATATTTTGGAGTATTTTTACTATTACCCAACTCTTCTGTTTGTTTTGGGTCTACCAAAAATTCACTTGAACCCGTTTTAAAATATTCTAACACATACTCATATGGCAGTCTCTGGATAGTCTGCCAAGCTTCAGACTTGATACCCGAAACTTTGCCAATTCCCAAAAAGCCCGTTTTGCCAAATATCCCATCTACACCACTCTGAAGTGCCAACTCGATTTTATCCCCACTCGCCTCTTCCGAGCCTGTCCTTGCTCTACCTTCTGCCATATTTTTTTCTATCCTATTTTTTTCAATTATTTCATTTTCACGATTGTGCGTATCACTAACCATCGTCCTTAATCCTCCCCTATTCAACCCACCCAACCCGCCACTCATACTCTTATTATTATCGGTACGATCATCCTTCCTGCCTCCCTGCAAAACCTGGAGTCTGCCTTTTGCCTGATTCAGCTCTTCAGTAAGCACTTCTTTCCTATCTGTTGGCGTACCGGTCACAACTTTGCCAAAAGCCGCCAGCCCAGCTGCCGACGCACCCATACTTGCCATGTCATTTGGAGTTTTATTTGAGATACTTTCCTTAGCAGCATTGGCCTCTTTTATAATTCTTTGCACTTCGTCTTGTAAAGTATCAATTTGTTCTCTTACAGTATTCAATTCACCTGAGATTCTATCTATCTCACCTCTCGGAATAGCTGGAGTACCATCTTTTGGGGTCATTGCTTTTAATAAACGGCTATTCAAATCTCTTCTTTGATCATACAATCTGTTTAGATCCTCGTTTATGTCAATTATTTTTTGACTCCAACTTTCAGGTTGCGGGATACTGATTTGAGTCGGATCATTGATCACAGGTGATTTTATATTAGCAATTTTATCTTTGATACTATCTTGCTGGTTGGCAAGATCATCAATACCCTTTTTTACATTATCAAAATCTGCTCGCATAAGATCAGAGGCGTTGCGTGGTGATGTTTCTGCGACATTGCTTGATTTTGGAGCTGGTTGATCAGCTTCAGGCTGGTAACTATCATCATTCACTGGTTCGTCATGTAAACTTATTGGCGTCTCATCCTCAACCCCTTCTCCAACTTCCACTCCTTCATTCGCCAATTTTGCTCCAGTGCTAGGTTCTTCATAATCTCCCGAAAGAAGTTTGTTTAGTTCTGAAATAGACGCCTTTTGACCTGGGTGACTCTTTATCCAATTGGCAATTAGTTTGTCATTTGTTTGGATATTTAATTTTTGTTTATTAGAAAGATTGTCGGCTTTTTCAATCAATTTATTAAACTCATCATCATCTTTAAAGACTTTTGATAGATCTATTTTTTGTCCAATTTTTAGCTTTACACCATAATCGGTATCTTTTTCCAAACCCAAATTCTCTCTATTTTCAATAATTTTATTGAGATAGGTCGACTGCATAAACTCCTTACCTTCAGGGCTGAGGACTTTATATTTAGGATTATTTTCCAAGATTTCGCCCACACCACCCCAGAGTGTACCACCTTGTTTTGGTACAAATTGAGCTTTGTCAGCAGGAATAGCTGGCATTTTCCCAAGTTTTGGAGGTGCAGCGGGTTCAGGTGGAGTAGGAGGGCCACCAGCGGCAGAAGTATTTGGTTCAATTTTTGTTCCTGCATTATTATCAAGATTTAGGCCACCTCTTCCAACCCTATTGCCCAAAACATTCGCACCTTTACCAAAAACCACCCCCTCGCTCAAACCAGCAAGTAGCCCTGCTCCAGCACCAGCCCCAATCGTTGTCAACGTCTTATATATTTTTTGTCTACCTTTTTTTCTTTCATCTTTCTCTAGTTGTTCTTTTATTTTTTTGTATTTATCTTCAAAACTAACTTCTTTGGATGAAATTAATTTTTCGTGTTTTTGATCAGTCTTTTTGTCTACACGTTCTTCGCTAAATAGTTTTTCTGCGCCAACTCTTGCGGCATTACCTCCAACGATAGAAGCCCCGCCACGAGCCACACGGCCAAGGCCCCAACCAACCGCAGATGTTGAAAATGCGACTCCCACAGCATACCCACCGACAGCCAAAACTGTAGTAGTGACAACAAGCCGAGTCCAAGGATTGAGTCTTAGGTAGGCTGCCATTACTGCATTCTTAGCCATTTTTTCTTTGATTCTCTCAAATTTCGTTGGACCAGATTGTTCTCTGTTGAATCGTTTTCTTTCTCTGATCTCTTCTCGGAAGATTTTGTCCAATATCTCCTGATTTATTTCAGACTCTTCTTTTTTATTCAAAACCCTACCGCCAATACCCATTCTATTTATAATATCTGAGCGCAATTCAAGAGAACACTCTTCTAGAACCTTCATGTATGTTCCATTCAATCCTTCTAGTTCTGCTATTTTTTCATTTTTAAGTTTCAGATCATCCTCATCCTCAACTTCCATATTTTTTAGACGAATCTCTCTAGATAATATATCGCTTCTTAAGCCTTCCATTCTTTGCCAGGCTGGAGTATTTTTCCATGGTTCAAGGTTAGTGACAGTTGGTGG
>CAZHJF010000021.1:1573-8075 GCA_964532885.1 uncultured Candidatus Saccharibacteria bacterium | reverse complement strand
TGAACCTTTGATATGGTGGGGTAAAAATTCTTTATGTCCATTAATACCAACCAAGTTTTTTAATGCACCAGTGAGCCCAGCTTTGATATGGGTTTTTAATTTGGGAAGATTAATCACAAAATCAACATCAAATATCCTTTTTGTAACCAAATATTCATGCTTACCACCAGAGTGGTGCAGTTTTAGCAAACTTGGTTTATACTTTGTGACCCTAAACCTATGTGATCTATCACTTATTTCCTCAAGGAAGCTCTCTTTGCCCAGATCGATTAATTCGTACTCATCACTTTTTTTTGTACTAATATTTTTCGTTATTTGAACTTGTTCATCTTTTGAATTACCCAAAGTGGTAAGCCTCCAATCTTCAATAAATAATTCAATATTTGGATACTCTACATTAAAATCCTTTACGATTTGACTTATTTTATTTTTTTCGATTAATCTATCGAAATTGCAATTTTGGAGTGGAGCATCCCCAATAATGACCTTGCCCTCTCCTTCCAAACCTAGAGCAACATAATATAATACAGCTTTTATCAACGAGTTATGTGTAATCAAAGAGTCAACATTGTGTCCCGAAGGATTGTGATCTCTTACCCAATTTGGCTTAATAAGCACAGTTGAAAATTTTTGTATGTATTTACTTAGTGGATTTTGTTCATTTAGATCAAGTGCTCCAAAAACCCCTCTCAGGGCGTCTCTAACATCCTGATCTTCATAAGACTCGATACCCTCATATAGTGCTATTTTAGAATCTATTTTTTGTTCCATAGTTTTCCAAGTTCGAAATCAAACTCAATTGGAGTAAATTTTTCCATACCTGATCCCGGATAATGAGTCATTTCTCCGATATATACTTTATCCGCAAATGCATACAAATCTATTCGTATATAGTCAAAGCCATCTGCAAGTTTACGTGCGATCTCAAGCATTTCTTGAAGTTTTGATGGTTTAGGTTCTTCTCTACCTTGTTTAAATTTTAGGGTTACATCAATGTAATTCCAGTTTTTATCATAAAGAGTACGAGAATGATCGATAAATCTATCAAAGTCAACTTGAATAAATGCACATTCTCCATGGATCATGTGGAATTTATAATCCTTTGGGATCATGCCCTCACTGTCACGCATCAAACGCTCGACAACAATTTGACGCGGTATTATTTTTCTATATGCCCATTCGTGCTTCAAAATACCATACGGTATATCAAGCTGTTTTTTGAGCTCAGATATAATTTTGATCCGATCTGGCTTTTCACCTTTTGCCACAATGAAATGTGGTCCTGAATTATGATTTGATTTGATTATATACTCCCCTTCAAACTTATCATAGGGGATTTTTTTTGGATCTTTTCCATGCCACAAAAGAGGGATTAGATATTTTTCCGCCTCTACCCCTAACACTTTTTGGATGTGACTACGAACTTTGTATTTGTCCGCTAATATTGGTAGGATTGGATCTCGATCAAAAATCTTCTTCCGTACCAAATAGTCACTAAAAGTAACAGGATTTTCTAGGTTTAAATCGTAACCCGTATTTTCCTTGAAACGCCTCTTTTCAAGAGCGTAGCCAGAAAGATACTCTCTCAAATCAAAAATATGCCCTCTAATTCCAAACATAGCAGGAGAATTCCAGACTGGCCTCAATATTGATTTGAGAGTTTCCATGTAGACTATACTATCATTTTTTCTTGCCCATAGACAGAATCCCAATATTCTTTTTCTGCTAGTTTTTTCATTCAATTATTGATATTAACTTGGCCAGTCTGACATTATTAGAAAAATTTTTAATCATTGTTTGTCTGCTATTTCTACCATATTTTGCAAAAAAATCATTTCTATTCTCTATCATATAACAAATCGCATCTGCCAAGTCTTCTGAATCACCAAACTTTACTACTTTACCATTTATATTATTCTCAATTATATTAGAAACTCCACTTACATTTGTAGCAACAGAAGCAAGGCCGAAACTCGACGCCTCAAGAAGTACATTTGGGCACCCCTCATGGATAGAGCTAAGCACAAATAAATCATTACCCAAATAATATTTTGCCAATTCAGACTTTGATATCGGTTTTATTATTTTTACCCTATTTTCTATTCCACTTTCTTTTAATAACTTCTCTATACTATTTTGTTCTATGCCTTCTCCTATTATTGTAAGCAAAAAAGAGTCTCTGTGCTTTTTATTTACTAGTCCCAAAGATTTTATTAAAAATCTATGTCCTTTTTTTGGAGTAAGGCTCCCCACAGATAACAACTTTAATGGTAGCTCAATATTTTCTGGATATTTTTTAAAATTTTCTGGTATATCAACTCCATTCATAAGTACCACCATTTTGTGGCTATAAAATGGTTGATAAGCCCTTAAAGAATCTAGAACCTCACTAGAAACACAAATTATTTTTTCTACAAAAAAATTAAATACAACATCCAATATTTTAAAATGAAAAGGTTTTGGTCCGGCAATATTTGCTTCACGAATAAAAATTTTAATTTTTGGATTGAAAATTTTTATAAATCTAGCAATTATATTTGATTCATTTAGAGTTGAATAGACTGTTTCTATATTTTTTTCTCTAACAAAATTAGACAGTTTTTTAATAGCTTTTAGATCATAAATACCACTAGATCCGCAATAAAATAGTTTGTGGTTGTCCAGATTGAGTTCAGAGAGCAATAACTGGTCTCCTATTTTACCAAACAAAAATGCAAAATAAACATCAAATCCTTTTTCCATAAGAGCGTTAGCATCCTTTATAAAAACTCTCTCAGCGCCACCAACGCCTAGTTTATTTATAAGAAACAATATTTTGTTTTTACTACTGTCTGCCATTATTAATTTTCTTGTAAATCCTTTGCATCTGAAAATCTTTACTGAGCAAAGGATGGATTATTATAAATATAGTATGAGTTAGGGTGTACAGAACAAAAGAAAAGATCATAAACAAAAAGTCTTTTAATTTTCTTGTGTTTTTGTAGCGCTTCAACAGGTGTAGCATACCAAGCTCATATTTTAGAGGTGGTATTCTAATGAAGCTACCCGAAACAAATTCAAAACCAAGGCCTTCCATCATTCTGTCCAGGTTACCCGGGCTGAATTGGAACAAATGATAAGGCGGGGTAACAGACGACCATGGTATGCCTAAAATTTTGTAGTATAAAAAAGTTGTCTTTGACCAAGAACAGTCTATATTTGGCGTTGTTATTCCTATAAGACCACCTTCCTTTAAAAAAGAGGAGCAATCTTTTATAAATTGCTTAGGATTATTAACATGCTCAATTATTTCTCCCAAAAAAACGAAATCAAATGATTTTTTTTCAAAATTAGCGTCTTCCAAAAAACCCCCAAAAACTTCAAACCCGTACTCTCTAGCCCGATCAGCAGTACGCTTATTCAACTCAACTCCTTTCCCTTGAATACCTCTTTGTTTTGCCCAATACATCATTTGGCCATTACCACACCCAACATCAAGCATAACCCCACCTTTCTTATAATTTTGAAATACATCAAAAACAAATTTTACTCGAGCAGATTCTTTGTCTACAGACAAATCCTGCCTTGCCCTGTTAGACATATATCCAGACTCATAAGAGTAGAATTCTTTTGCTAATGTTGCCGCACTTGGTTGTGGATACACAAACACAAGTTTGCAACCAGGACACTCATATAAATCAAAACCATCTTTTTTTAAAAGAAAATTTGATTCGGAATTGCAAATATGACAATTAGGCTTCATTGGTAATTTTTTTGGGGTCCTTACAAACAAAGAATAGATCAAAAGCAAACAATTGGGGCCAAATTTTAGATAGGTTTTTGTATCTGCCTAGACCTAATATTTCAACATGGTCAAAATATTTATTAAACAAATCACAGAGTTCCTTATGGGTGAAATGATTTATATGCGTAGGATCAGACAAAGGAGTAAATTTTTTGCTGCCTTTGAGATAACGTAGTCGGTTTTTGAGACTAAAAGCATTTGGTACCGACCCGACAAACAAAGAACTCTCATCTTTTATCAAATGATTTACCGCCTGTCTTACTATCTTTTCTGGAAAATATAAATGTTCCAACACTTCACCAGCGACCACAACATCAAAAGTTTCGTTAGTGAGCTCACTCCATTCTCCATTTAAATCAACATATTTTGTTTTTATACCCAGATCTTTAAAAGCTTTATCTAAAGCAGAATTATCTATATCAACTCCCAATATTGTGTTGCCTTCACGGAAGTGCCTAGTCAAAACACCATCCCTACACCCAATATCCAAAACTTTTTTGCCTGCACCTATTATATTTTTTAACAACTGACCTCGATCAGCCTCTAGAATACTAAAGTTACGAGGCCTGTTCTCTAGATGATGCTTCTTATATATATTACTTAGAGAGCTTTCCATTTTTATTGATTACATTCATAAATCTTTGAAGGTATTTTTTTATCTATCTTTTCGTAAATAACCTCGCAGGAATCAAAATATTTTTGATAGAAACTATTTTCATCTATCTTAGGGATCCCTACAAACATTATATGTCCAGTAAATTCTGATAGGTACTTACGATACTCTGCTTCAAATTGTGGGGTAGCATACATCCTACGAGCATATTTACCTGTCTTTCTTACTTCCCAGCCACCATTATCATTATATACGACAATATTTTTTACATCCTCATGTTCCTCAATATACGAAACGGCATCCCTAACTAATTTATTGGAGTTACCATTTATTTTGCCCAAAAGATATTCTTCGGCAAAAACCCCGTTATACAAAACACCTAGAACCAAAATACAGAACAGGGCTCGGCGTTTCGTGCTTTCTATTTTCAGAGCCGAGACAGCAAAAATAATCGAACAAATCCAGATTAAAGCGATAAAGATAAAGGAGATATAAAAGCCCGTCGGTCCAGAACCACCAGTAAAAGGAAAGAGGAAATTCCATTTGAGCAACGCGAGTCTACCCAACCATTCGGTTTTTGGATAGAGAGGCGGCACAAAATGATTGAAGAACTGCAAAGAGAATATGGCAATGGCAAAAATTATCGGTATCACCACCTCACTCCAAGAAAATTCCGTTTTCTTTCCCCTCTCCTTGTCAACCCGTCCGACCGAATCATCCGGGCGGAGGAGAGGGGTCAGGGCTGAGGTCTGAGCAAACACTGCTCCGACCAAAACAACCAACGGCAATATTAAAAACTGGAAATATCTGTCGAGCGCCCCAGATGAAAAGTCAAAAGCCACGAGGTAGAAAAATAAACCAACTACTATAAACAAAACGAATGGCCGATATTTAGCCACCATTTCTTTGCTCAAGAAAAGTAGTGGCACGAGCAAAAGCGGCGACAAATACATAATTGATTTAGCAAACTGAATCAGGGTTTGAAGCCAGCCCCTGCCTCCAAACTTTACAAAGTGCGACCAGTATTTAAGAGTCCAATCCAACCTAAAATAAGGAAAAACAAATTTGGCGACAAACAAAAGTAAGGCGAGTAAAGCCACGCTTATTAACCCATAGGCCAAATATTTTAGGAGCTTTTTTTTATCGGCAAAAACTTTTCTTTCAAAAGCAAAATCGAGTCCGATTGCAAGTATACCTACAGCAAAACTGGCTTTGGTCAGGAAACCAAAAATCAAAGCGACACCAAGCACGATTAGCCAACCCAAACTGCTTTTCTGCCAAACAAAATTATTTAGCCGTAATTTGTAGTAAGCAATCAAAGAAATCAAAAGAAAGAACGGCATCACAGCGCCGTCGGTATCAACCATTAAGGAGGCGAGGACGGAATAAAAAGAGATAGCAAAAAAGAAGACCGACCAAAGGGCACTCCGTTTGTCCCCCACCATTTTGGCCAGATAAAAAAGCAGAAGAATATTTAAGAATGAAAAAATTAGAGGAATAATTCTAAAATTGTCGTAACCAACCACTCTCCCCAGCTCTCGATAAATAAACTCGCCAACAGGCGGATGTGGTATACCGCCCGGCTCGGTCAGCACTGGATTTACAATAATCGGCCATTTGTATTCATCTTGATGATAAAGATTATCAATTCCGCCTACGCGCAAAACAAAAAACAAAACAACAATCCCGAGTGCAATCAAAATTTCTCTTTTTTTGGAAAACATTAGTATCAGATTACCACAAAGCCTCTTATGACTAAAATTTGTCTTTTCCCCCACTTTGTGTTAGAATACCAAACAGAAAGCGAGGTGATAAAAAATGCTCATAGACAAATTCTGTGAGTGGTGGGGAGTGGGCACCCCAGCCAAAGATTTGCCTACCGAAGTGGACCTGATCGGCCTTGTGTCATTTGGTGCAACGAAGACTGGGTTCTCAGAGGGAACAAAGCAGGTGCTCGGTCTTGGGATCTATCTATTAGATCGTTTCTGGCAACCGCCAGTGGTATCGGGTGAGTTCACGGGCAACCCGGTTCGCAGACTCGAGATAGAACTTAAGTCGTGCTGTATACCCGGACTAATCAAAGCGGGCCAAGTAATCAGCACGAT
>CAZHJF010000021.1:0-1563 GCA_964532885.1 uncultured Candidatus Saccharibacteria bacterium | reverse complement strand
TCCCAACTTCACTCCAAAGACCCTAGTAATTGCCACCGATGAGATGCACTCTCGAAGCGCTCGTCGAGTGAGCAACAGGATATGGAACGGATGGTGGGGCCTCCGGTTGGTTAAACGCCTCTTCGGTATGCGACTGGTCCAAGTTCTGGTCGTGACCTTCCCTACCAGGCAGGCAATCGACTCAGAGAACCCGATGACCGCACTTCGGAGCCAAAGGCTCTGGGTGCGCAACAACGTTCTTCGGGAATGCTTCCTGATGTTTGTGCCATTTGGATACACCATCATGAAGCGACTTAACATCCACCAACCGATCGCCACCGACCGTGGTGGCGAGTGACGGAAACAACGTGATCTTTTTGAATGGCTCGTGAGGTTCTGCGTTGCAGAGCTAAGCGAGCCATTTTCGTTTGTGGTATTTTTCCCCTCTCATGTTTATAGGAGAGGGGTCGAGCAAAGCGAGGGGGTGAGGTTGCTACTTCTTCTCCCCCACAAAAAGCATCTGTCCCGCAAATGGTTTGATTGGAGAATTTATATAAGCTCGCACTATAAAGGGTACGAGAGAACGAGGGATAAGCGAAGAATCGGACTTCATAGAGAATGGCAAAAATTTGGGTTTAGCCAAAATTACCTTGAAGTCGTTTGCCACCAAAAAGTCTCCAAGCGAAGCGTCGCTCCAAACCTTTTTGTGCGTATAATCGTCGAAATAATTTTTGTAAGCAAGTCTATAATTGGGCTGCATCAGTATAAGTTTGCCCCCGATTTTCAAAACCCTTCTTACTTCTCTTATCACCTTTTCAAGCTCTAAATCATCAAAATGCTCAAACAAGTTGCTGGCGTGGATTACATCCATCGAATTATCAGACAGAGAAGAAAGATCCGAGGCGGGCTTTTGTAGAAAAATAACATCTTCTTTTTTGTAATTTGACGTCTCGGGCGAGGTGTCGACGGCATATTTTTTGCCCGCAATTATGTTGTTTATAAAGTCACAATAACCAGCCCCAAGGTCTAAAACCGTGCCCCCAGTTGGTACAAATTTTTGGTGAAAGCGAGTAATTTCTTTCCAAACACTATCTCGAGTGGGATTGAACTTAAACCTTGATTCGTAGTATTTGTCTTTCATATTTTTTTAAATCTGTATCTGATAATCACTGGCAACATTTTGACGCCCAATTTGACGGCCTTCCAAATACTGCCCGTGTAGCCCGACTCCCCGACCCGCTCTTTGTATATAACTGGAATTTCAATAATTTTTTTGTTGTGTTTCAAGAGCCAAATCATCAGCTCCGGACTAAATGTGCCGTCTCCCCTAGAATAATGAAAATATTTCTTTATCTCCTCCAAAAGTTTTCTGTTTAGTAGTTTGTAAGTGCACCCGACATCAGTGAGCACCGGCCCATTAAAAAGCACTTCTATTATTTTGGCCCAAAGCCAATTACCAAAGCGCACAGGAAAAGGCATAAAGGCTCCAGAATAAATAGCGGCCCGCGAAGTGCGAGTGCCAAGCACCGCCTCAAAATCAAAGCTGTAAGCCAAAAACTTTTCTATGTCTATGGGCCTGAAGGT
>CAZHJF010000020.1:0-8610 GCA_964532885.1 uncultured Candidatus Saccharibacteria bacterium | reverse complement strand
AGTTAAATAATATGCTCAAAGAATTTAAACAATTTTTGTTGCGGGGGAATGTTGTCGATTTAGCAGTCGGTGTCGTAGTTGGCGCCGCTTTTGGTACCATCGTCTCGGCCTTGGTCTCAGATATTTTGACTCCGCTTATCGCCGCGATTGCCAAGGTGCCAGATTTTAGCACTTTTGCTTTTACTATAAACGGCAGTAAGTTTATGATCGGCCATTTTATAAATGCGTTGATTTCTTTCATACTCGTAGCTGGAGCAGTCTTCTTCTTTGTGGTCAAGCCGATGAACATACTTATTGCTCGCACTCGCAAAGAGCCACCTAGCGACCCGACAACCAAAAAGTGCGCAGAGTGCCAGAGCGAAATCCCAATCTCCGCCAAACGCTGCGCCCACTGCGCTCAAGTGTGCTAGTTGATTAAATATTTTTTGCTAACTAAATTAAGCGATCTCTACCGAGAGATCGCTTTTTTATTCAAAGACGACACCACTTGCGTTTACCACTTTTCTTACTGTAATTTTTTTGATTTGGATACGGCAAACATTGAGCAAAGCATAAGTTGTGGTCGATAAATAAATGCTTTTATTAGCATCGAATATTAATTAATCAACAAATTATGAAAACAATATTAAAAATGTTCAAAAAATCAGCAATTGGGCTCACCATTCTTGCGTTTGCTGTAGGCTCTTTTGCCTTGTCGACAAGTGAGGTGGCATTTGCAGCAACGACCTGGGATACAACCGGGACTTATGTCGTAAATATGAATTACCTGGGCACTGACTATCCTCACGATATGTCTTTGGTTCAAGACGGCCTCGACAATCTTACTGGCAACGGTGGCAGCCCAGCTGGCACCAATACTTATTTGTGGACTGTAACCTCGGGTTCAGTTGTAAATAACACAATTGACTTCTTCGCTGACTATACAGCTACACCTGATGCTGTCACACCACAGACTACGATACACGTCGTAGGTACAATCGCACCAGATGGCACGATTTCTGGTACTTGGTCCGACAATTATCAAGGCGGTGAAAGAACCGGCACACTGACTACAGTAAGCGGCGCCGCAATAGAAGATCCAGTTCCACCAGTGGACGGAAATGTCACAACTAATCCCGCAACAGCAATCAGTCAAAGTGATGCAACACTAAACGGCACAAATGGCGCTAGTGATGCTATCGGCCATTCTTTCTGGGCTTCACTAAATACATTTAGTACAGCAAGTCCAACAATTCCCGCAGGTGTCTATTCAACACCTGACTTGGGTGCAATTGCCTCCAGCACTCCATTCTCTGCCTTGCTATCTTCTACTGGAATAACAGTAACACCAAATACTACATATTATTTCGCTGCTTGGTCTAATGTGGGTGGTACATGGTATCCTGGCCAAGTCTTGAATTTCACTACCGGATCAACGGGGGGTGAAATAGGAGGCGAAGTAGTACCTGGTACTGGAGTTCTACAAGTCACATCTATCGAGATGACAGATTCGACTGCCACAGCCAACAATTCGTATGAGGACGGTTGGGAATATGTCTTCAACATCACCGTGCCTACAGATGAAACAGATGTCTCGATGAAATTTGCTGATTGGGTCAGAACTGGTGGTAGCGAAACAATACCAGCAGGTGGCAATATGAGAATCTCTTCTCCACAAGCAAACAATGGTGGAGCTACAGTTCCTATCACTGCCGCAAACACCTATTCTACTCCAGCTCTTACAATGACAACAGACTTAGATCCTGTTCTTGATGGTCTACAGGTCAAGGTTACAGTTGAGGTAAAGATTCCAGTTGGCACAACCAATGGTTCTTACACAACAACCTATGGCGTCAAGTCGGAATAATATACTCTCAAAATTATGAAGTATAAATCATTGTTAAAAACATTTCTGGTGCTTACCTTGCTCGCAATATCATCGGGGCAAGTGTATGCATCGGAAGTAATAGGCAATCTTTCCTCGTCGACAACCCAAAACAATCAGGGTGGAGGTAGTTCTGGTTCTGAAGTCACCGGCACCGTCGGTAACGGATCGACATCCGGCAACGTCGGCAGTGGCTCAGAAGTGGGTGGCACGGTTAATAGTGGAGCACTGACTGGTAATGTCGGCAGTGGTTCAGAAGTTAGCGGCACCATCAACAACGGCTCAATATCGGGCAATGTGAGCGGCGGCACAACTTCTGGTAGTTCTGGTGGCAGTAGCGGAGGAAGTGGTCGCAATAGAGGCAGCACGGGGACGGTACTCGGCGCCTCGACGGTCGGCACAACCTACACTCCAGGATTTCCTGCTACTGGCCTTGAGCTCAACGCTACCAAGAGTATATTGGGCTTCTTAGGACTACTCGTATCGTTCCTCGCACTAACTATGTATGCACACTATCGCACCAGAAAAATTGCATAGTTGGTTTGGTTCTAAAAAAGTTGTTTTGGTTCTGATATCAATCGGGTTTACCTTTCTTTTGTCAGGCTTTTTGATCTTTGGGTCAAACTTGTTCAATCCAAAAGAAACAATTGCGCCACTCTCTAATTCTACTTCTGATTCTCCGGAGAAAAGAGCTCCAGCACGAATCACAATCCCAAGTATTGGAGTCGACGCTTTGGTAAAACCGGTCGGACTGACAGAAATAAACACGATGGAGTCGCCAGACAAAAAAGATGAAACAGCTTGGTTTGAACTCGGAGTGAGTCCGGGTGAAATAGGCAGTTCTGTTATTGTCGGGCATAGCGGATGGACAATGGGTCGAGCTATCTTTGACGACTTGGATAAAATCAAGCAGGGCGACAAGGTCTACGTCGAAGACGCAGACGGCCACACGCTAACCTTTGTCGTTCGTCGGATACAAACTTACGACGCTCTTGGTTTGGCACCCGAGGTTTGGAATATAAAAGATATTGCTCACCTAAATCTTATCACCTGTTCGGGTGATTGGGACAAAGAAACCAAAAATTTTCCAAAGCGCTTGGTTGTGTTTACAGACCTAGAAACATATTAGAAAAATAATACCCCCAAGCGGGGTTTTATTTTTGTTTTTCATCTCTACGATATTTAGTTCTTGGTGCTGGTAGCTTCAGCGTCTTTTTTAGATTCTTCAAGGGCTTTTTGTTTATCTATTTCTTTGAGTTCGGGTAGGATGTTTTTGATATCTTCGATTGATTTGAAGCCGTAATGCACTTTTTCTTTTATAAGTAGCGCCGGCAGATTTGGCTCAATGTTGTAGATCGAAACTAGAGTGTTCAAAGCCGAAAGGTCGAGATTGTAGTCAAACGAATAAACTCGCAACTCTGGATATTCTTCGCGCAAGCGGGTGAGGACGAAGCCTTCCTTTTGACAATCATCGCACTCGCCATCTTCGTTGGAATAAAAATAGATGATAGGCGAGAGGACGCCCTTGGGCGAACCGCATCTTTGTTTAACTTTTTGATAAAGTAGGAAATCCTTGATTTGGAGGAGGGAATAATATTTTTTGAGATTCAAAACCTCCAAGTCATCCTTGCCACGATTGACTTCGGTGTAAGAGAGCTTTTCGCCGAGCTCGGCCAACTCTTTGGAGAGGAAGGTGTTGCCAATGTCGCGACAAGAAAGCTCTTCAAGCAGGGCAAATTGAGTCTCGCTCGCCAAGATATCGACCGCTATCCGGCTTTCGATATTCTTGATTTCATTCATCTTTTTTTGGCTGAAAAAGTTGCTAGCCAAAATCGCCGTGGCAAAGACCACCGCCGTAATCACAAATGTATATATGTACTTTTTCCAATCCACAGCGCTATACTACCTCCATTTTGTTTGCTTGGCAAATACTACATTAAACATAGCGCGAGTGATCCAAAGGGGAGCGAGGAGGGAATAAAAGGCGAGGAAGAAGACGATATCGCGGCCGATTTTGATGTGACCTTCGGCCATTTTGCGCGAGATGAGGAGCATTGTCAGAGTGCCGATAAAGGCGACAATGCCAATGAAAGCGATGATATCTGTATTGAAATAAAACCAATCAAAATTGAAACTAAAATGCCAACCGATAGTTCGAATTTCAGAAATTTTGTTGAGCAAAAGAATTGTATTGTTGACGATAAGAGAGCCAACAATGTAGAGCAGAGAAAAGAGTGAGAAACTACCAAAGGGTAATATAATCATACCAAGGTGGCCATATTGCGGGCGAAAGAAAAGCCGACGGTAATCGATAACATTTTTTATAAAGCCATAAGTCCAGCGAAGTCGCTGTTTGTAGAGTTTGCGAATAGTATTTGGTGTTGTGGTGTAAACTATGGCATCGGTCGCATTGGCGATTTTGTAATTATGGGCCTGCATTCGCAAGGCCATCTCCATATCTTCGGTATTGTATGCATGTTTGTAAAAACCAATCTCGCGAAAGACCTTCATCCGCACAATCGAGAACGGCCCCGGGATAACATATTGAGCATCGAGATGAGCAAAGATATGTCGCAAGAAAATCGCCCAGCCATATTCGACTTTTTGCATCAATTGAATGACTGTGCCAGCTTCGTGAACTTTCATTGCCGGCGTTACCGCCATTACTTTCTGGTCGCTAAAGCGCGCCACGATTCGCTTGAGGGCCTGTGGGTGCACAAAGGAGTCAGCGTCAAGACAGCCGACCAGCTCACTTTCGTTTCTTTCTAAGGCATAGTTGACCGCAGTGTGTTTGCCACCATTTTCTTTGCGCAAAAGAGTGATTTGTTTATTGCGCGCAAACCTTTGCAAAACATTCCAAGTTTTGTCGGTCGAACCATCGTCCACGATTGATATGGCAAGTAAATTTTTGGGATAATCAAGCTTGAGTAAGGAGTGAATGGTCTTGAGCACCGTCGTCTCCTCGTTCCAGACTGGCACGATGATACGCACAGAGGGCAAACGAGCCGGCAAAGAAAATTCACTTGTTTTGGCCGACTTTTTGCTCTCTCTAATCTCAAAATATGTCACTAGCAAAAAAACCTCGAAGTAAAGGGCGAGGAAAAGTAGAGTATAAGTGATTATTTCATTCACCAAATGCATTAATACAAATAATACTGTTAAATATCTGAATAATCAAGTAAAAATGTGTCTTTTGGCGTTTAATCAACGTATCTGCGCCCCGAAAACATCGATAGTCTTTTGCTCAAGCTCTTTGTGTAATTGGTCAATTTCTGCGTTTGTAAGTGTACGATCAAGCGATCGATAGGTGATCCTATAGGCATAGCTTACTTTACCCTCGCCAAACTTGTCAGCATTTTCATATTTATCAACCAATGCAACCTCTTCGGCCAAATCAGAAACAACATCACGCACCAAATCAAAATAATTATTTGGCACAAAGTCTTTGTCGACAATAAATGATATATCTCTGGTAATTGCAGGGTACTTGCTGACAGTGACAAATTTGTGACCCAAAACAAGTTGCTTTTTTACTCTCTCATCTTCTGACCAAAGCAAACGTATGTCAGGTAGAGCCATACTGATAATCGCAAGACGCTCAAGTCCAAAGCCAAAAGCCCAACCATTATAACCTTCTACGCCCATCTTTTTGAGCACACTCTTTTTGGGCATACCGCCTCCCATAATCTCTACCCATTCGCCGCCTATCTCGATCTCGATTTGAAGTGAAGGATCAGTGTAGGGGAAAGTATCTTCAAGAAATCTGTACTTAGTCTCTTGGCCAAAAATACCTTCGACAATCTCACTCAGTACTTTTTTGAGTTCATCAATCGGCATTATACCGAGAGAATCGGGTTGCAAAAAGAGCCCACCCATTTGGTGGAAGATGTTCATATGTCTTCGGTCGATCTCATCTTTGCGAAATACTTTGCCATAACAAAATACGCCCAGTTTTTCTTGCTGTGCAATTCTCTGCTTTATTTCATTTAAGTTGAGAAAATAATACCACATCACTGTGTCGTGAGTGCGAAGTACATGCGTATCGTCTATATAGTAAGTATCTGATTTGCTTCGAGCGGGGTGATCAATAGCAAAATCGAAAAGATCAAAAAGAATATCGGTTGGGATTACCTCGGGTATCTTGATTACATCAAAGTTTTGTACCGACTCAATCGACTTCACTCTTTCGACCATATCAAAAAGTGGCCCACCCGGAGTTCGCGATAAGTCAGGCATACCCAAATAGCGCTTGATACGCAGAGCTTCTGCGTCGCTTCTTTTGGCTAGCTTCTCGAGCAAAGCTTGCTCCTCATCTAGAGGCACAACATATTGATTCTTTTTCATAGATCTAGTGTAAATAAAATCAGCCCAAAATTCAAATAATATAATTTGACAACAAATTTAGACTTTATATTTAAGTTATAATTTGCTATACTAAATTACCGATTATTAAGATATAATCCTTTTCATGCCAGACAATAAACCTAAGAAAACAGACAGTTACGGTGCTGATTCAATTACAGTGCTTGAAGGGCTTGAGCCGGTGCGCAAGCGCCCGGGTATGTATATTGGGACAACGGGCCCCGACGGCCTACACCACCTGATTTGGGAAATTTTTGATAACTCACGCGACGAAGCCATGGGTGGCTTTGCTAACAATATTGAAGTGGCATTGCTTCCAGGCAACCGCATCCGAGTCGTCGACAACGGCCGAGGTATCCCCGTCGACATGCACAAGCAGACCAAAGTCTCGGCTCTTGAGACGATCATGACTACTTTGCACGCCGGAGGTAAATTTGGCGGTGATGGTTATAAGGTCTCAGGTGGTCTCCATGGAGTAGGCGCCTCAGTCGTAAACGCTCTCTCAGTCTATATGCGTGCCGAAGTGCACCGCGATGGTGGTAAATTTTATCAAGAATATTCTCAAGGTAAAAAGAAGTGCCCAGTCAAAAAGATTGGCTCCTCTGACAAAGTGGGTACGATTATTACCTTCGAACCCGATGAGGTGATTTTTGGCGAGATCAACTTCGATTTTGATCGAGTAGTATCACACTTACGACAGCAGGCTTATTTGGTCAAAGGTTTGCGTATTTCGATCATCAATCTTTCCAAATCAAAAGAAAAGATTAACGCCGATGATGTTTTCTATATTGACGAATTAGGTCTCGACGCCCCGTCAATGACCTTTTATTTTGATGGTGGACTTGTTTCTTTGATTCGCTTTTACAACCACACCCAAAAGCCAATTCATAAAAATATTTTTTATGTCGAAAAGGCCAATGAAAATTTTGAATCTGTCGAAGTCGCTTTGCAATATGTCGATGATATTTCACCGCGAATCATGCCCTTTGCCAACAATATCTACAACGGAGAAGGGGGTACTCATATCACCGGCTTCAAAACAGCCCTCACCAGAACATTAAACAATTACGCGAGGAAAAACGGCATGGTGAAGGAGAGTGAAGATAATTTTACCGGTGAAGATGTGCTCGAAGGTATCACCGCTGTGATTTCGGTCAAACTGCGCGAGATCCAATTTGAAGGTCAAACCAAAGCCAAGCTCGGTAGCGTCGAGGCGAGAGGTATGGTTGAAGCGGCGTTTGGAGAAGGCTTTGACGCCTTTTTGGAAGAAAATCCCGACGATGGACGAGCAATAATCGGTAAGGTCTTACTTGCACTCAAAGCGCGTAAGGCAGCCAAAGCGGCCAAAGATTCAGTCTTGCGCAAAGGTGTACTTGAAGGTATGACCTTGCCAGGCAAGCTTGCCGACTGTCAGAGTAAGTCTGCAGAAGAGTCAGAGCTATTTATCGTAGAGGGAGACTCAGCGGGTGGTACCGCCAAAACCGGCCGCGACCGACGTACCCAGGCTATTTTGCCGCTCCGAGGTAAGATCCTCAACATTGAGCGCGCACGACTTGACCGTATGCTCGCCTCAGAACAGATCAAAAACTTGGTTATCGCTCTCGGTACTGCGATCGGAGACACTTTTGATATTGAAAAATTGCGATACCACAAGGTGATTATTGCCACTGATGCCGATGTTGACGGTGCTCACATCCGCACGCTTATACTCACTCTACTTTATAGATATTTCAAACCTTTGATCGATGGCGGCTTTATATACATCGCCCAACCACCACTTTATAAAATCAAAAAAGGTAAGGAAGTTATGTATGCCTATTCAGATGATGAAAAAACAAAATGGGTGGGCAAAAACACTGATCCCGATGTTGTGGTTGAAGAAACCAGCGAATCAGACAGTGGAGAAGCAAACGAAAACGAAGAAGCCGAAGCTGGGAAAGCAAAAACAAAATCCAACAAGATCTCTATCCAACGCTACAAAGGTCTCGGCGAAATGAATGCCGAGGAGCTATGGGAGACCACTATGGATCCAACGCGCCGTATCCTCAAGCAAGTCCAGATTGATGACGCGCAAGAAGCCGACCGCATCTTTGATATCCTGATGGGTACCGACGTCCCTTCTCGCAAATCCTTTATCCAATCCAACGCCAAACTAGCTGAGCTTGATATCTAACTCACCCTACCCTCTCTCTTTTATTTCTTCTCCTTGATTTCGGTTAGCAAACGTTCAAGGAAATTTGCGACAGTGAGAGAGCCGATTTTTTCGCCTTCGCCGTCTTTGCCTCGGGCTTCGACTGTCACCTCCTTAGCCTCAACTTCTTTATCACCTAGAACTATCCAGTAGGGGATTTTGTCATTTTTGGCAGAACGCACTTTTTTGCCCA
>CAZHJF010000019.1:0-8978 GCA_964532885.1 uncultured Candidatus Saccharibacteria bacterium | reverse complement strand
TAAGACTTGGATAATATCGGAAGCGACGGTGATGACAAGCGGTAGAGCTATGATTGGCAGTACAAATATACCATGTCCCCCACCGAGGTTGTCTGTCATAAAGGCTACTATGCCGAGAGTTATGGTGAGTCCCATCATACCCGTGTCAGACATATAGTATCTGGCGGGCGGAATATTGAACCAAAGGAAAGCCAATATGCCGCCTAGGACCGTAGCAGAAAAGGCCGCCAGGTCGTATTGTTGTTGGTAAAAGGCTATGCCTGCATAAGCGCCAAACATACAAGCAAAGACTCCACCTGATAGTCCGTCGATACCGTCGATCACACCACCGGCGTAGATTGCGATAATTACTAAAATAAAAAATGGTATGAAGAAAATACCGAGCCCGATCTCAGGGAAAAGTCCTAAACTACCGATGCTTGAGACGTCCAATTTAAAATAAAACCAAAGTGAACAAAGTAATGCGATTGCTCCTACGATCAAAAGACGTTTTTTTAGTGGCACACCGGAGGCTTCGTAGTTGCCCTCGATTGGTCTGGTCACTAGGTAATCATCGACGAGTCCTACCATGGCTCCGATGAGTAATGTAAATAGAGGTATCCAAGTTTGGTTTCGAGAAAGAAAGTCTAAGTTCCAAAATGTTTCCCCGCCGATCAATTTTGCTGCCAACCAGATGATAGTTACGGTAATGAGGGTTGAACCCCAAACTACCACCCCGCCCATGCGTGGGGTGTTCACTTGGGTCTCCTTGTGCAATTGGTTGAATATTGGGGTGTCACGGCCGGTCATGTCGACCTTCCTCGATTTCTTTTTCCACATCTTGTGCTGGTACAGAAAATCAGTCAAAGGTGGTGTGATAAGTATGCCGCAAATGAAAGCAAGGACGGAAGGCAAGAATACTTTGACGATATCGATAAACATTGTTTGGGATTGTTATCTAATAATTTTGAATTTTTTGCATTGCGGCGGTAACCAATTTGAGTGCGTCGCTAAATCTGCCTTCTTGGGTTGAACCAAGTACAGATATTATAATCGGGCGACCCAAGCCCGCATCAAAAGCTATAACCAAATTGCCACCCGCCAAATCAGTGTACCCGGTTTTTGAGGCTATAATGCCTGGGATCTTATCGACAGACTGATTGGTATTGGGGGCGTTGTAGCTATGCTCGGTACTATTCAAAGAGATATTTTTGTATCTGGTTGCCTCCAATAAATCAGGATTATTTTTTAGAATATATTCAAAAAGCTTTGCCATATCGCGCGCCGAACCGTAAGCACCACCTCGATCGACATTGCGGTCTAGGCCGTGCGCATTCCAAAATCGACTGTTGTCCAAGCCGATAACTTTGGCCTCTTCATTCATTTGTTGAATAAAATTGTTTTCAAAAGAGGTCTCCTGATAACCGTTGCGTACGGTGTTTGCAGCTTCGGCCACTGAAGCAAGTGCGTAAGCGCCATCATTTGAAGAGGTAACCAAAGTGTAATCCAGCAAGTCTTTTTGTGTCCAGGTGTCCCCTGTTGTTAGACCGGAATCTCCGTCAGGTCTAAGAAATAAAGAGTCAATTGTAATTTGATCTGATTCGTTCAAAAACTTACTTGCGGTCAGAGCAGTCATGACCTTTGTAAGTGAAGCAAGCGGCAAAGATATATCGGGGTTTTTTTCAAACAGTGGTTCGCCCTTTACTACATCCCAGACCATGGCACTTTTGCCTTCTATCTCAACACTTACAAACGGATCTACTGTTAAACTCTTTTGGTCGTTGCGTACCAAATCTGCCGTCTTGTTATTTATTAGCAATGCAAAAACGCCAACTGAGGCAACAGAAAGGATCAAAAGTGCCCATATGAAATACTTTGTCCTTTGTTCGAGTGAAATTAATTCTTTTAGCTTATTCATTTTGGTGGGATTGCTCGTTGCGGAGTTCGTTTATTTTGTCTTTAAATTCGGCAAACTGTGGTAATTCTTCAATCTTGGTCATGCCCATATGAGCCAAAAGATTTATACTTGGTTTGTATAAAAAGCTTCGCGTATCTTTTGGATTTTCAATTTTATCGATCAAACCGCGAATAGAAAGATTGCGTAGGATGAAAGTTGAGTTTACACCCCGGATATAATCTATATCTTTCCGTGTCGCTCCGTTATTATAAAGTATAATTGCGAGAGTTTCTAGTCCGGCTTTGCCTATCTCTTTGCTCATTTCGTCTTTGGCAATTTGCTCAACGAGCGTAGTCATTTGGGCGGCGGTCGAGAGGCTCGCTTCCGAGTCGGTCAAAATGAGGCAAACTCCCCTACCTTCGAGCGACTTTTGCAAATTGTCTAGCCCCGCCCTCACCTCTTCAGGGCTCACACTCAAAATACCCGCGAGCTTCTTTATCTCTACCGGTTCATTCTTATAAAAAAGTATGGCTTCTAATTTTTGTTCCATAGTGTTTAATTATACGTCGGGGTGGAAATATTTTCACTTTCTATTTCAATATCGTCAAAATTTTTCTCCTGGCTGACTCTGACTGCACCTTGTTTGACGAGTTCAAGCATGGCGAGGAAGGCCACAATGACAAAAACTTTGTCAGCTTTTTCTTTCTGCCCTGCCCCATTGGTCCGCTCGGCAAATTCTCGGAAACTGGTTTTGATCGACGAGGTAATACGCAGAGTCAAGTTTGAAATCATCTCTTCGAGGCTCATCATCTTTTCAACTGTGACTTTTGGCAAGGGAGCAGTTTTGGGAACTTTTTGTAAGACTTCTTGAATGCTTTGGAATATTGAGGCTTGGGTAATTTCGCTGGTGGGTGCAAATATTTTGAGCTTGATTTTTCTTTCGTTGGCAAAATATTCAAAATTGCCAAAAACTTTTCTGATGTGGTCTGAAATTTCTCTGTAGGCGGTGTAGATCTTGAGACGGTCTTCGAGCTCTTCAATACTCTGTTCTTCTTCGGGTGTGAGATCAAGATTTGGTAGGAGCGATTTGGATTTGATCAGAAGCAAAGTTGAAGCGATCAAAATAAACTCTGCTGAATCACTCATTTTGAATTCGGCTTCGTTTTTGATGTGCTCGATAAAATCATCGGCCACTTGAGAAAGCGACACGTCGCTGATGTGCAGCTTGCGCCGCTCGATCATGTCGAGTAGCAGGTCCAAAGGCCCTTCAAACTCGCCTATTTTGACCTTAAAATCAGTCTCCATCCCGTTAGTGAAAAATGGCATTGCTTTTTTGAAAAGCTACCATTTTATTTTTTAACTTGTAATTTTTGCAAATACCAATCTTATCGAAACAATTCGATTGAAAAAGCTTTTCTATGCCATTTTCTACTACGGGATCCATTTAAATTTATTATAACACTTGTTTGGTTTGATGTCGGTTTGACTTATTTTTTTCTGGTGTATAATAAATACAGAAAGAAAGGAGGCGCTATAGAGTTACTCCATTGCGTCCTCACCCGGAGAAAGGGGCACCAGACCGTGCCCCTTTAAATTTATATTATTTTTTATCCTTCTTCTCCACTTTTATACTAAGTTCACGGAGCTGTTTTTCGGACAGCTCTTTTGGGGCCTTCATCACGGCAGTTTGTCCACCTCGAGTCATTGGGAATGATTGGACCTCGCGCAAAAATGTTTCGCCTGTGAGGTTCATGATATTGCGTTCGACTCCAAGGGCGATACCACCGTGAGGCGGTGTGCCGTATTTGAAGGCCTCGAGCATGTGGCCGACGCTACTCTCGATCTCTTCGTCGCTATAGCCCATCACTTTGTAAGTAGCGCGCAATATTTCTGGTTTGTGAGCGCGGATTGAGCCGCCGCCTGATTCATAGCCGTTGCAGACAAGGTCGTATTGAGTCGTCAAAATGTCTTCAATATTTTTACCCTCCATCAGCCACTCGATGTGTTCTGGAATAGGCATTGAGAATGGGTTGTGGGTGAAGGTCCAATTGCCCTTCTCCATACCGGTGCCTCCGTTTGGATCGGTCTTTTCGAAGAAAGGAAAGTTGACCACCCAAGCGTAGGCCAAAATTTTGCTACCAGGTTTCTTCTCTTCTTCGGTGCGCATATCAAATTTATCAGCGCCGTATTTGGCCATTGCATCTTTATAGGAAATGCGCGGGAAAGGTTTTTGTTTGATTGTGTAACCTAGGGACTCAACGACTTCGGTCACCATTGTCTCGACTGTATTCATGACGTCGTTCATATCGACAAAAGACATCTCGATGTCGACTTGAGTGTGCTCAAAACCGCGGTCGGCGCGCAGGTCTTCATCGCGCACGGCGCGCGCGATTTGGAAATATCTTTCCATGCCGCCGACCATCAGGAGTTGTTTGTACTGTTGGGGTGATTGAGGCAGAGCGTAGAACTTGCCGGGGTTGAGTCGGCTCGGCACCACAAAGTCGCGCGAGCCCTCGGGTGTTGACTCGGTTAGGAGCGGGGTCTCGATTTCGGTGAAAAACTTTTTGAACAAATGCTCGCGTACGCGACGCACAAACTCACTGCGAAGACGAATATTGTTTTGCATCCTTTCGCTGCGCAAATCGAGGTAGCGATATTTGAGGCGAGTGTTCTCATCAATTCCTGAAGTGTCAGTTGTGATATCAAATGGCAGAGTTTCGGCCTTGTTCAATACTTCAAGCCCCAAAACTTCGAGCTCGAGGTCACCGTTATGCACCTTGTCATTGACCATTTTTTCTGGGCGCTTACCCACCTTGCCACGTACTTCGACTACCCACTCATTTTTTACTTGTTTGGCTTTTTCTACCAGCTCTTTGTCAGCTGGGAGTACCACACCTTGCACCTTACCCGTCATATCGCGAAAGTCGAAGAAGACCATCTTGCCTTGGTCGCGCACCACGTCAACCCAGCCCTTGATTAGGACCTCCTCCCCCACTTTTTGCCCCAAATCTTTGATATAAATTCTTTCCATATTTTTTGCTTCGGAGAATTTTTTTGCTAAATTGAGAGATAAATCATTCGACTTCGCTCATGACAAGCAAAAACACCCCTCCGAATTTATTAAATAATAAATTCGCAGGGGCGATTTCGTGCCAACTTCGCTCGTAGAGCTTCGCTTGGCCTGAAGCGCGGTGCCACCCTGATTTGTTCTCATTTTACTGCTTTACGAAAGCAGGTTTTGAAGATTCTACTCACCCTTTTGGGTTTTCTTTCTTCACCTCCCCGGTGTTGGCCGGATCCTTGGCTTATTTGCATTATACGCCGAATTATAATTTAGGCAAGTAAACTTTTTAAAAGAAAATCCCACACCTCGTTAGAGGAATGGGATTTAAACCTTGGGAACTTTCCTAATTATTTCTTGTTGAGAACGGCCAAGTAAGACGGTCCTCCAAATCCTCCCTCTCCAGTGATTGTTGTTTCCAATCGCCAGCCGGTTCCGCTCGCCATATCTCGAAGTTCCTCTTCGGTGACGAATAGGTAATCTAACCAATCGCTTGCAAACATTCCATGCCTGACTCGAAGACGAATTTGTCCCCTCATCCGGTCCCTTTCGAGGTTGAGTCTCTGGTACTCTAGGTGATGAGGTTTGTCAGTTGTTCGGATGTCTCGGGTTGTTCCAATAATCCGTGCGTTAGATGAAGTGATCTCAGCAAGCCGAAAGAGAGTCTTTCTACCGCGCTCAAAATCATGCAATAGTCCAATGTTGTGTCCCATCATGATTATAGAGTCAAACATTCCCAATGCTGGGCTTGCCGTCTCGACTAACTCGTCGATTGAGATAGCTATAGCTTTTTTTACTCCACGTTTTTTTGCTACCTCAACTGCTAGAGCTGACTTGTCGATCGCGACAACCTCAAAGCCGAGACTTTGAAGATGGATGGAATGCCTGCCAGCGCCACACCCTACATCAAGTACTCTGCCGTGAATAAATTCAGGCATCCTTTTTTCAATTTCTGGCCAGTCTCGGTACTCTTGAAAGTATGTGGAGAGCTTGCCAATATCGAAATATCCATCTTCGCGTTCGATTCCATAATGATTTTCTTTGCCTAGAAAGTGTTCCATCAAGGCATTGCCGTAAGCGTCAGTGAAGTCAATCATGGTATTCTTCCTTTTCTTGGTCAAATATTCAAAGAACTACTTAAAACACCGCGGGTTGCGCGGTGTTTTAAGTTTTCAAAATTTGTTTGAGTTAAATACTTAAAACATAGCGCAAATGGCTCCTAAAATCAGGAGTAAGCATTGTATTGACGTCTCTAGAGATGCCAAAGAAGCACTCGATAAACGAGGCGTGCCTTGTATTGATTTGTGCGCTAATGTTTGTCATAGCAATTTAATAATACATGAATAACAAATTTTGTCAAACGAAGAAAATGGATTGGAAAATTTATAATTTTTACTAAAACCTCACATTGACCACTTTTTAACGGCCGTTAGAAAGTGGTCAATACCTTAAAACAAAAAATTTATATAAAAAAAACCCGCTAGGGCTCTTTTAGCTCTAGCGGGTTACTTTAGTTTTGTTGCTATGATCGAAGCGAGAGGCTTGGAGTTCATACATTTTTTTGTACATACCTCCCGACTTCATCAATTCTTTATGTGTCCCCAACTCCTTTATTTTACCATTATCTAGGACCACAATCGTGTTGCATCTCTGGATGGTCGAAAAGTTGTGCGAGATCATAATCGCCAATGTCTTTTTTGACAGATCCAGAAGCGATTCAAAAATCTTTTCTTCTGATTCGGCATCGACCGAAGCGGTCGGTTCATCAAAGATTGCTACAGCGGCATCTCGGTAGAAATGTCTGGCGATTTCTAGACGCTGGTTTTGTCCGGCAGAGGGCTCCTTGCCTTCGTCAAATTCTACTCCGAGAGGTTGGTTGTATTTATTTGGGTACTCTTGGATAAATGAATCAGCCAAGGCCATTTTTGCTGCTTTCTCAACCTTATCTAGGTCGATTTTGTTTTGCGTGCGCCCGATAGCGATTGCATCTTTGACTTTAAAATCATAAGAGATGTATTTTTGGGACATGTAGCTCACGTGTGAGGTCCACTCATCCAAATCTAGCTCTCTCAGATCTATGCCGTTCACCAAAATACGCCCTTCAGTCGGGTCATAAATCCGACAGATGAGTCTTACGAGGGTTGTCTTACCTGCGCCGTTGTTGCCAACGAGACCAATCTTTTCTCCCGGCATTAGGCTCAAGTTTATATTCTTGAGACTCCACTTGTCTGAACCTGGGTATTTGAAGCCAACGTTTTCGAATGTGATGATCGGCGCAGTTTCGAGGTCCAGACGTTTTGGGTTTTTTGGAGACGCGATCAAGGGCTTGGTCTCAAAAAAGGTTATCAGGTCTTTCACGATCAGATGTTGCTCATATTGACGAGCCGCCCCTGAAAGGATGTCACTGATCGATGACCTAATTTTTTCGATGACTGTGAGCATGAAAACCATGCTACCGATCATCAAGAGTCCGCGTGTGACGTCGATCACAATGAGGTAGACCGAGAACATCAGACCGGCAGTCGATAACAGATGAGTCAGAGACATTCTGTAGAGACGACTCTTTTCATTTTCGAGATGTTTGGCGTTGAAGTCTCTCAAAATCTTGCTTGCCCAATTGAGTAGCCATGCGCCACTTTGAAAGAGTTTGGTCTGAGCGATAGCGTTGCGACCCATAAAGTAGCTACGCAAATCGGCAAAACGTCTTTGCTCCTGACTGTCTTTTTGCCAGATGCTCCAAACGTTGTAACCGTATTTGAACTCAGTGTAAAACCTTGGAATCGATGTGAGGATCACGATCGCGTAGATTTTCCAAGACAACGAGGCGGCAATGATTGAGCCAACGATCAGCGTCGCAATAGAAAAGATGCTGCTGATAACTGAGTCTGAAAGACGCAGTATGGGCCAAAAGGCTTGACGAAAAGCTCGCTGTAAAAGGTCCTGAAATTTTGGATCCTCGTAGGTAGCGATGTCGATCTCGACTCTCTTTCTCAAGACAAATATTTCCATATAGGTCTGGAAGCCGAACTCCCATTTCTTTTCTATAAAAGAACGGAAACTCGATACTACAGACGGGATGGCACTCACCGCTCCGTAGAGCAGGAGGATTTTGATAGCATTACTCGCTGCGCCGCCTTTGTTGATGACAAGGTTGAGCTCATCGATCAGTCTTCCAAAGTAGAAAGATCCGAGAAAGGGTATGAGCGCAGCCAGTATATACAACAGAAGTAAGATACTCGATTCTTTTGGGACAATTTTAAAAGCGAAACCAACCGAAGTGGTTACGCTTTTGATAAATTCAAAGATCTTTTGTCTCATATCTCCTTATATTTTAACATAAATAATAATTTTTCACAAGTTGATCTTATTTCGTAATTGTTGCAGAATGAGACAAGAATGAGACAGATGCTGGTAGTCGCGTTTTGTTTTCTGGCAGTGGTCTGTTTTGGATTTTTTTTGTTGTATATGCTTGGTTCTGTGCATAAGACTGAAAATGGTTTTGAGCGCCGAGAGCCAGAAGAATATTAAACAACACCAATTGCCTTTTTTACTTCTAACAACTTAGAGCTTGCCTTTTGGCGAGCTCTTTCCTTTCCCGAGGCTAACACCTGATCGATCAAAGCTGTATTTTGGGCAATCTCTTCCCTTCTCTCACGAAGTGGGGTGATAAATGCTTTGATATCGGCAATTAGGATTTCTTTGAGATTTTTATACTTACCTTTGTTTTCTTCGTAAATCGTCTCGAGCTCTTCTGTGCTACGGAAAAGTTTGTGGATAGCATAAACATTTTCTGGTCTCTCCCCGCTCGAGTCGGTGACAATCGCCATCACTTGCTTCTCAATCTCTTCATCAGTAGCAAAAAGCGAGATGGTGTTGCCGTAGCTCTTGCTCATTTTGCGCCCGTCGATACCGGGTACCACCTCCACGTCTTTCATGATGTAGGCCTCTGGGAGTTTGAAAATTTCGGCACCTGTGGTGAGCGAAGTCGAACCAAATATGCGATTAAACTTCTCGGCGGTGTCGCGGGCAAACTCGATGTGT
>CAZHJF010000018.1:0-9517 GCA_964532885.1 uncultured Candidatus Saccharibacteria bacterium | reverse complement strand
AACGGGTCGCGCCAAGTAGCCATCTTTTCGTGGTCGAGCGGAATTGCTTCTACGCCATAGCTATCCATGAGTGGGTGCGGAGTCTTTTGTTTGCGATGAATGTCGAATTCTTTTTTGAGTAAAAGGTCAACAGCGCTGTTTAGATTGAACGGAAAGCCTTGCGGCCGCGAGACGCCGATTCGGCGATCGAGATAAAAACAACGCGGGCATTCCAAAAACAAATCAATTTTGGAGCGACTGATTCTAAAAGCCTCCTTAGCGTTTGGGTCATAAAGTTTTTTGCGGTAATAGGCCATTTTTTATTGTCCTAAAATTAAATCGATTTCTTTGAGAGTTTCTTCGAGGTCGGAATTTTTGGTGATGGCTTGTTTGGCGATGTCTATATTTTCTTTGAGCTGCTTGATGTGAATGAGCCCGAGGTCTAAGAGCTCTCTCTGCTCTTGGCCGCTCAAAGTGTTGAGCACGGTAATTGGGTGCAGACCGGTTTCTTCGATTAGATCTTGAAGATTACCATTTTGCGGATAGCCCCAACCGACGAGCTTCATATTTCTACATTTGGCGTATTTGATTGCCTGGTCGGTAAATTTGGTATTGGTCACAAGCCAGCCTTCATCGAGTTTGCGCTTTCGCCCAAAATCAAATTCCTGCTCGCGCACATCATCCCAACGCGAATCGACATAGAGCACGGTCTTTAGGTCGGACTTTAGTCCGTATTCGTTATGAAATTTGGCCTCAACCATTATAAGCTTCTCTTCGTTCCAAGCTGTAACATCGATCTCGTGTTCTACACACTTGCCGCTTGCGGTGAATTCTGTAGTTGTCTCGAAGCCTTTAGCGCGAAATATTTCGGCGACAAGTTTTTCAAAGGGAAAGCCCGTCGGTCCCATTTCAAGCAGGGCTTTGCGAAGAGAGTATCGTGTGGCAACGGGTTTGTGCTCACGGGCAAGTAAGTCAAAAGCGTGAATGTAAATCTGTTTGGTGCTCATGCCGTCTTTGAGCTCGAGAGTTATGTGGTCAATAATTTTGTTTATGGTTTCTACTGGAGCCCCTGCTTTTTGAAGAGAAGTGTGTAATTTTTGAGGGTCAAACTCCTCTCTTTCGCCGGTTGCTTTTGTTATAAGTATGTTTGTCATCACTTGATTATAGCACCACCGAGGCAGATTTCACCCCTGCCCGACTCATCATCAGGCAAGTAAAACACAATTGATTGGCCGGAGGCGATGAGCTGTGGCTCTTCAAACACTACTGTCAAGGGTGCCCCTTGGCTTTTTTGGTGTGGTGTAATTTTAATACTGCAAGGTATTTTGGTTTGGCGGTAGCGGTAGCGACATTCGATTTTACCTTGTGGAATATCGCCAAGAATCCAATTGGTTTGTTCGAGTTCGTAAGAAGACTTTGTTTGGTCTAGAGATGTTTGATTTTTGGTCGCGACGGTGACGGTGTTCTTTTCGATATTTTTGTCTACAACATAAAATGGCTCGCTTTCTGTCGCTTTGTTTAAAACACTGAAGCCGTGCCGTTCGCCCAGAGTATAAAGTATGGCGCCGTCGTGCTCGCCAATTTTGCGGCCTTGCAAGTCGAGCACGTCGCCTTTCTCAGCACCAACAAATTCTTTCAAAAATTCTTTCATATCGATTTGGCCCAAAAAACAAAGACCTTGGCTGTCTTTGCGCGTGGCTTGGGGTAAACAAAATTTTAGGGCCAGTTTGCGCACCTCTGATTTTTGCAGATGGCCAATAGGAAAAAGTATGTGTTTGAGCTCATTTTGGCTGAGGGTCCAGAGGAAGTAAGATTGGTCCTTGGTTTTGTCGGCGCTTTCTTTGAACCCCACCCTGCCCTCCCCTTGATTAAGGTGAGGGAAGACGCGAGCGTAATGCCCCGTAGCCACAAAATCCGCTCCTTGTGATAATGCAAATTTCAAAAAATAACCAAATTTTATTTCCTTGTTGCACATCACATCCGGATTGGGAGTGCGCCCGATTTTATATTCACGGATCATATAGTCGACCACATCATTTTTGTATTCTTTTTCTAGATCTAAAGTCAGAAACGGAATGTCCAAAACTGCGCAAACTCTCATCGCGCTCCGACGGTCTTCTTTCCACGTACAGGGGTAGCCAGCGGGTGACCAAGCTTTGATAAAAACGCCGGTCACATCAAAACCTTGTTGTTTGAGTAAAGCCGCCGAAACAGCACTATCTACTCCGCCAGATAGTCCGACGAATACTTTTTTTGAATCAATAATTTTAGGCATCGCTTCTAGTTGTTGAGGTAGAGCACTCTATTGCGCTTGTGGCCCTCAAAGTCGATAGCATAGTACATATTGCCGCTTTTGTCAGTAAGAAAGAAAAAATATTGATTTGGTGTTGGAGTTATAGCGGCCCTAATAGCGTCAACGCCTGGATTTGATATGGGACCAACAGGCAAACCTTTGTTGACGTAGGTGTTGTAAGGATGATCTTCTGCGAGATCGTCTTTGGTTAGGGTGTAGGAATTTTTGCCGTTGTAATATTTGAATGGTGCATCAACCTGCAAGGGCATTTCTTTGCGGATTCGACGCCACAAGATATCAGCTACAATGCGTTGACTGTTGATACCTCGGGCCTCGCCTTCAAGGATTGAAGCCATGGTTACAATCTCCTCCAAAGGTTTATCAAATTTTAGAATGTCGGCTTTGTATGGATTGATTTGCCTGACAAAATTTTCTCGCATTATAAGTGCGATGTCCGATGGTTTGGTGTTGGGCATAAAAAAGTATGTATCAGGAAATAGATAGCCTTCGTATTGCCCGTCAGCAACTTCTTTTTTGAAGGCTTCTTTGTCAAAGGAGGGTAATTTATCTGCCAAAATATCTGCGATTTCAAATGAGGAAATGCCTTCCGGAACGGTTATACGCACGGGGATTAGCCCAAATTCACCTCTATTTAACATTTTTGCGACCCCGAAAACGCTTGTTGCATGTGAGAAATAATAATCTCCGGCGACCGCTGTTCGCTCACCATCCAAAAGTATAGTTATGATCCTCAAAGAAAGTGAGCTACGTATTACTCTCGCCTCTTCCAATTTGTTGGAGATTTGAGCTAGGGACATGCCTTTTTCAATTGTTACCAAAGTGTGATCTGGGAAAGGTCGAGGCGCCCGCCAAAAAAATATGTAGCTGATCGAGAAAAATAAAATAAAAAAGCAAAAGGTGAAAAAAATCTTATCAAAATGTTTTCCAAGTGCAGGTGATATATCGTCAAAGAGTTTGCGCAAGTCAACGTAAAGTATATGCGCTTTCTCTCTGCGTCTTTCGGTAAAGATATACTGCTTGAAAAAAGTGCCAACTTTTTCTCTAAAAGCCTCATACCAGGGACGCCTGTTGTGTGGTTGTTCAAAAAAAATTGACATATTTTACATTGGCAAATTTGAAGGTGCTTCGACTTTGCGAGAAGGCAATCTCTCCAAGTTTGGAGTTGCGGCGACCGGTCCTGGGAAGTGGAAGATGGTGGCCAATTCTTCTGTGTTCAAAACAAAAGACTGACTATAAAAATTTCTACCTCTGTATTTAGAATAAAAGAAGGATCGGAGTTTATATTCTTCCAATATTTTTTTCTTCATCCATTCTTTTTTCTTACCAAAATAATCCTGCCAAGGGTAATCAAAAATAGTAAACCAACCGGCAGGTTTGAATCCGTTTAGATCTTGTGAGCCAAATTGTTTCCAGGCTCCGACTAGGGCTCCAAAGTAAGAAGAATTGAATTTGTCGATATCTGATACGTAGATATATCGAATGCCTGTATCAAATGGCAGTTTGGTAACACTCCGTTCGAGCGCCGCGACCATCTCGGTCTCACCTTTTGTCGGCGCGCGCGCAGGTTTGTCTTTGTCTGAACCTTTGTATTTGGCGATGATTCCATCTTTTTCTTTTACCGCACTATCTTTCCAAGCATCTTCTTTTTCGCCAAAGATGTCCATAACTCTTCGTTTTTTGTGCGCTCGAATCAAGATCTGGACCCACATCTGATGACCTTCTGTTATCGAGCCGAGGGTTTCGAGCAGAGTTGTCATTGGGTCAATCTTGGTCGTGTCGGTCGGGTCGCCTTCGAGCTTATAATCGAGGTAGGTCTTGATCGGGTATGGGTCAGGCTTGGTCAAGGCTAACTCCAATCCTACGATGTTGTTTTTAGCTGGGTCATAATAAAATGGAGTTGAATAATCTTTGGCTTCATAAATCTCAATTTCCGGATATTGAGCGTAGATTTGTATTTCTATGGCATGTCTCAAGCTAGCGCGAGTCCAGATGTAGAAGTGGATTTTGCCGCCGTCGGAGACGAGCTCAAGAGAAAACCAGGGCCTGGTCTTGCCGTACCATATTCGATCTACCCAAGTTACTTCGCCGCCACTTTGGTGAAAAGCGCCGAGGATGACTTCCATCGCTGCCGGACCTTTACTCACTTCTCTGGGAATTTTTATTTCGAGCAAGACCATTTTTTGCTCACTCCAAAATTTTTGGCGTCTATAAGTTACCCAAGATTTAAAGAGGGTTACAAAGAGAAAGATCGGCAACCAAATCGGACTCCAAGCAAAAATTATCTTCACAGCCATAAAAAGGCTTTTTGTGATCTCTGGCAGTAGGTTTGTTTCCATAATATTAGTATATCAAATAGCGCAAAAATTTAAAAAGAAAAAGACCTTCATTGCTGAAAGTCTTTTTTCTCGGCGATCTCTAAGCGACAACGTATTTGCCCTGCTTGTCCTTTTTGAAATATTTAGGATTTTGAAGATTTACCAATATGGTATTTTCTTTGACATAACGTTCCTTCAAAACATGTTCAATTATTTTTTCTTTAGCAAGGGGTCCGTATTTTTCGATAATTTCTTTGATCACGTCGCGTACTACGCCGGTCTTGTAACCCCACTCTTTGAGTGCGTAGAGTCCTCGGCCGACAAGCACAAACCTAGAGTCTTTGATTAGTTCGTTGTGAGTGGTGGCAATGTGGGCTTTCTTTTTGAAGACTTCGCTGATGAGTTTGGCAACTTCGCGGAAATGGATTGGACTGCCGTGTTTGCGCAAAATAAGATAAGCATAATCGCGGACACCTTTGGTTTTTATATTTGAGGAGTGAGATTTGCCCCATTCGCCAAGTGGATTTTTACCAATATTTTTTGAAATCGAAAGCCACCTGGTGATTATCTCGTCTTCTTTGTAATCGTCAGAAACGTCTTTGAGATGGCTGAGGAAATTATCGATCATTTCTGATTCGGGAATAATCTCATTGTCTCCGAGGTTGGTATAAAGTTTTGAGAGCGCGTCGTGGATCCTATTTGAGAGCTCGGTGTCGATGTGCCAACGGTGTTTAAATTCTGTAGTTTCTTTGATTTTATTGAAATCATCACCGACAACCAAGATAAAGTGGATATGTTTCTTTGAGCTAAGGTCTTTGGCTAAATTATTTAAAAGGTCTTCTTCGGCTACGATACTGCCCATGGCTCTAATGGTCTCTTTGAGTTCTTCAAAGGTGGTTTTTTCTTTTTCGTACTGTTCTGATCTGCGGATGTGGTTGATGGCATAATTTTCGATCTGGCGTACACGCTCTCTAGTGATGCCGTATTTCTTGCCGATGGCTTCGAGAGTCATTTCATCGCCTGTGGCGTTCAAACCAAAACGTCCGGAGATGACGTCTTGTGCTCTAGCTGGAAGAGAGGCCAAAAGTCGCTTTACGACCTGCTTTGGGTTAAATGACAGACTATAGACTTTTGTTTTGGACGCTACTTTTTTCATATATTTTGATAATTAATATTTTTAACTTAAAAATTATACCACACTTTGTTTATTCACAATATCATACCTCAATTTTTTGTCAAACTTGATAAAATGGCTACAAATAAGACAAAAATCTTTGCCAGCTTAAATCCCCTATTCCAAAACCAAGCTCAAGGCTCTGTTGGCGATAAAAATAGAGCGTTTGATAGTCTTACCTTCGAGCCATTTTTTTATTTCAGGTAGGCCCAAAACGAGAGATTTCACTTCATTTTCATCTGCGTCTCGCTTCGCTTCAATCTGTCCGCGGACTTTACCATCGATCTGGATTGAGATGGTTATTTTTTCTTCAAATATTTTAGACTCGTCAAACTCGGGCCACTTTTCTAAGTGTATCGATGTTTGGTGTCCAAGTGAGGACCAAATTTCTTCGGTCAAATGTGGTGCAAAAGGCGTGAGCAGTTTCAAAAAGTCCTCAAACGCCAAAAGGGACAAAGGTGACCCTTGGCTTTTTTCGTGTGGTGTAATATTTTTTTCTACTTCGTTCACAAAAATCATCATGCTGCTGATCGCAGTGTTGAATTTGAAGTTTTCAATATCTTCGGTTACTTTTTTGATAGTTTTGTGCAGTAGAGTTTCAAAAGGGGGGTGGGAGGAGTTATTTTCATTATTGAGCTTGTGGCTGATTCGCCACACTCTTTCCAAAAATCTTCTAGTGCCGACTATGCCACCTATGTCCCACGGGTACTGACCGGCTTCGTTGTATGGCCCTATGAAGGCAAGATACATGCGCACAGTATCAGCGCCAAATTTTCTGACTTGCTCATCAGGGTCGATGACGTTGCCTTTGGACTTACTCATTTTTTGGCCATCGGGGCCGAGGATGAGTCCCCTGTTCATTCTTTCTATATATGGTTCCGCGTCTTTGACGAGTCCCATGTCAAATAGTGCTTTGTGGAAAAATCGCGAGTAGAGCAAGTGCATAGTTGTGTGTTCAGCTCCACCCGAATAGCGATCGATTGGTAGCCAAGCCGCCATGCTTTCTTTGGAGGCAAACTCCTTATCATTTTTTGGATCGGTATATCGCAAGAAATACCAAGAAGAATCAACAAAAGTATCCATCGTGTCGTACTCTGGTGTCCAACCTGGGCCAAATATTTTTTCCACTCTCTCTTTGAGCTCCTTAGACGAAGCTAGAGGAGATGCTCCTTTGGGAGTAAAATCGATATCGTCTTCGGGTAAGAGCCAAGGTAGGTGCTTCTCAGGGATCGGATGAGGTTTGCCTTGCGGATCATAGACCACCGGTATCGGCGCGCCCCAATAGCGCTGCCTGCTCAAAAGCCAATCTCGCAATTTGTATCTCGTTACTCCTTGTCCGTATTTTTGGGTAATCAGTTTTTTTGCAGTAAGAGAATCGAGTTCATCAAACTCCCCTGAATTAACCAAAACTCCCTCGTCTGTATGCACACTGTATTTGGGATCCATCTTTTTACCCCACTCTTCTATCTCGGCGTGAGTCATGATGGAATAATTTAGATCTGATGCGTCAAGCCAAGTAACTTCAAAAGCATCTTGCTCATGGTCTTCAAGTTCTGTCTCAGTCTGGCTCTCGTCCACAAGCTCAAACATTACAGCTGTGGTAAAGGAAATTCGGTTCACATCTTTGTGGGCGGCAAAATATTCAGCCCGCACTCTGCCCGGCAAAACCTTTATCAGTTTGAGATTATGAAAACCAGTCTCAGAGCGCACCTCTCGCTTTGCCGCTTCGACTATATCTTCACCTTCATCGACTCCGCCCATTGGGAAAGTGGTCCAATCAAATTTTTTCCATTTTAATGCCAAATATTTTCCGTTTCTCGGATTGAAGACAATCGGGTGGACGTTGGTGCGGGGTGAGATTTTTTTACCCTCAATCGGTGGGTTTCTTTTGTCGATTATGTTTGGCAAGACTACTTCTTTCATTGGCAAATTATATTTTTGAGCAAAAGCAAAGTCGCGTTCATCGTGCGCGGGAACGGCCATCACAGCGCCGGTGCCGTAGTTGCCCAAGACATAGTCAGCCACCCAGATTGGTAATTCCTCACCTGTTGCTGGATGGATGGCCTTTAGACCTTTGAGTTCGACTCCGGTTTTTGCTTTCTTGGCGTCCGTTCTTTCTATCTCTGTTTTGCTTTTTGTTTCTTCAACATACTTTTGTATCTCCTCAAAATTTGAAATTTGATTTTTAATTTTTGAAATAAGTTCATGTTCTGGTGCGAGCACCAGGTAAGTCACGCCAAACAATGTATCAGCTCGTGTGGTGAATACTTTGATAGAATCCTCAGATTTGAGATTTGAACCCACTTCTCTGGTGGGCAAGTTTTGAATTTTGAATTCAATCTCCGCCCCTTCACTCCGGCCAATCCAGTTGCGCTGACTTTCTTTGATCGCCTCGGGCCACTTGAGGCTTTCGAGGTCGTCTATCAGACGGTCAGCATAGTCAGTAATTTTGAAAAACCATTGTTCCAGATCTTTTTGGATAACTTCAGTTCCACACCTCTCGCACTTGCCTTCTACCACTTGCTCATTGGCGAGCACTGTCTGACAAGATGGGCACCAATTGACGGAAGCCCGTTTTTTGTAAGCCAGGCCTTTTTTAAAAAATTCCAAAAAGAGCCACTGTGTCCATCTGTAATATTCGGCATCGGCGGTAACAACTTTGCGAGACCAATCAAAAGAAGCACCCATGCTTTGAAGTTGGCCTTCCATGTAAGCAATGTTTTCGTAAGTCCACTTTTTTGGGTTGAGCCCTCTCTTGATCGCTGCGTTTTCGGCTGGCAAACCAAAAGCGTCAAAGCCAATCGGAAAGAGCACGTTAAATCCGAGCATTCTTTTCATCCGAGCAAAAATATCGGGAACCGCAAAAGCGTACCAGTGACCGATGTGCAGATTGCCTGACGGATATGGAAATTCAAAAAGGAAATAATAGTTTTGTTTTTTGTCTGATTTATTTGGCGTTTGATAAATCCCCTTTTCCAGCCAATCCCTTTGCCATTTGGCTTCTAGGTCTTTGTGATCGTAATTGTCTTGCATGAATAAAATATACAATATAAATTGTTTTTTACATAATCAAAAAATGAAATATTCGGTCTAAAATTAGGAGACATCAGAATATTAATGCAATATTGACATATAAATCATATATGTTACAATCCAATTTAGATCTGGAAACTTACCCAAAGCCCAGACTAGTAATTTGAAAGGGAGAAAAATGGAAATTCTCCAAACGCTTTTGAGTTTTTGGTGGGTACTGATCCTCGTGGTCATGCTCGCCTGCTACAAGGTATTCCTGCGCTTGCTTGGTGCGGTGATCATTCCCGCCGGTTCGTACGGCGAGGTGGAAAAGAAGTTTGTTCTTTTTGGCAAGAATTCTAAACTTCCGGATGGCGCTATTATTGCGTTGAACGGTGAGGCGGGAATTCAGGCCGACACTCTGGCGCCTGGTCTACATTGGTGTCTATGGCCTTGGCAGTATTCGGTTTCAATTAAGCCATTTCTAATCATCAAACCTGGGAAGCTGGGGGTTGTGGAAGCACGTGACGGAGTGCCGCTCTCAGGTGGACGGGTATTGGCCAAACTGGTGGAGTGCAACTCTTACCAGGATGCCAGAGCGTTCATTCGTGGTGGCGGAGAACGCGGGCCTCAACTCGCCATCATTCCTCCTGGAACGTACCGCATCAATACTCGCCTCTTCGAGGTGAGTGACGCGGAAGTGACTGAGGTAGAAAACAACAT
>CAZHJF010000017.1:0-9769 GCA_964532885.1 uncultured Candidatus Saccharibacteria bacterium | reverse complement strand
TAATAAATGCAAACGCAGCAAGTATTATACACAAATTTACTTCTTCGTCACAACTCTCACTATTCCGACCTTCTTGATTTGTTGCGTTCGTTTTCAGTCAAAAATTGTTTGCGCAAGCGCACAGACTTGGGAGTGATTTCTAGATATTCATCTTCAGCCATAATCTCTAAACCATTTTCAATACTAAGGGTTCTTGGTGGTGCGAGGTAAATTTTGTCATCAGATCCAGAGGCGCGCATGTTGGTCAACTGTTTGCCTTTGGTTGGGTTGACCATCATTTCTTCGCCTTTGGAAGTGTTACCGACGACCATGCCTTCATAGACTTCGGTCGTTGGTCCGATATAGAGGGTGCCGCGGGTTTGTAAATTATCAAGTGCAAAAGCCAAAGCCTTGCCGCTTGTCATCGAGACCATCGAGCCCTCGGCGCGCTTCATAATTTCTCCCGCATGAGGTTTGAAGCCGAGCACCCGACTAGCAAAGATACCTTCGCCTTTAGTGTCGACGACAAACTGGTTGCGATAACCCAAAAGTCCGCGTGTTGGCCCTTCAAAAACTAAACGCATTCTGTCCCCGACCAATTTGCTATTTACCATGACCGCACCGCGCATACCGAGTTTTTCGATCACTACGCCTTGCATCTCGTTTGGTATCTCGACTACCACTTCTTCAAATGGTTCACTTTTTTTGCCAGTCTCATCTTCTCTAAAAATAACCTGAGGTTGAGAGACTTGAAGCTCGAAGCCTTCGCGTCGCATATTTTCGAGTAAGATGGCAATATGCAATTCGCCTCGTCCAAAAACTTTCATATTGTCATCAGAAAAATCGACTTTTAGACCGACATTGACCTCTAGCTCCTTTTCAAGTCGTTCTCTTATTTGGCGACCGGTCACAAATTTGCCTTCTCTGCCACCAAAGGGCGAGTTGTTAACAAGAAAATTCAAAGCGATTGTTGGTTCATCAACATGAATTCTCGGTAGACTCTCGGTACTCGGATCGTCAGTGATTGTGTCGCCGATATAAATATTGGGTAAACCGGCAATGATACAAATATCACCAGCTTCTACTGTTGTTGTGTCTTTGCGAGTTGTGCCTTCAAATGTAAAAAGTTTTATAACTTTACCTTCTTCGACTGTGCCTGAAGCAGTCTTCACATATACCTTTTGTCCAGTTTTTATCATGCCATCATAAATTCTTGCGATAGCGAGGCGGCCCAAGAAATTGTCATAAGCCAAGTTAAATGGCTGAGCGCGTAGACTGACCTCGGTTTTATTTGATGCGGCTGGAACCTTGTCGATAATTACATCCAAGAGGGGTGTTATATCACGTCGTTCATCATCCAAATTTTGCATAACCACACCATCTTTGCCTATGGCGTAGACACAAGGGAAATCAAGTTGCTCATCAGTAGCACCAAGTTCAAAGAAAAGTTCAAAGATTTCATCGTGGACTCTTTTGGGATCAGCTGCGGGTTTGTCGATTTTGTTTATCACCACTATTGGGCGGTGCCCGATTTCTAAAGATTTTTTTAACACAAATCTGGTTTGAGGCATTGGCCCTTCTTGAGCGTCGACGACGAGCAAGACTGAGTCAATGGAGCGCAAAATACGCTCAACTTCTGAACCGAAGTCGGCGTGACCAGGTGTATCGACTATGTTGATTTTGGTACCTTTGTATAAAATAGCGGCGTTTTTGGCGTAAATAGTAATACCACGCTCTTGTTCAAGCGCGTTTGAATCCATGCTGGTACCTTCCAAAACCGCATGGCATTGTTTCAAAATGGCATCGGTCAAAGTGGTCTTGCCGTGGTCAACGTGGGCTATAATAGCGATATTGCGTATTTGATTCATATCAATAAAAAAATCTCGCGGACGAGACTCTCCTATATTACATCATATTGAGTTTGATGTACAGGGTAGAATTTAATTTTGGAGGCAAGTTTGCCCAGTTCTTTTGATGTCGAATTTTTGTTCGCTGATACTCAAATTGTTTTTAGAAAAAGTGGCCACAACGCCGAGGCCGGTACTTACTTCTTTGTTCCAATATTGATCGAAGATAAAATTGCCAAGCGAATAATACACAAGCGTCTCCCCCACTCTTTCGCTTTCTTGAATTACATGCGGGTGGGCGCCAATGATGAGGTCAGCTCCGCTATCGGCAAAAAGCTTGGCCGTTTGCTTCATATGCTCGGTCGGCACTGTGTACTCTTCGCCCCAATGAGCAAAAACTACCACCTTTATATTTTTATTTTCATCGCGCATTTTTTCTGACTTTATATCCAAAGCCACCTGCCCTGCGCTCTTACCACCAAATTGATTGTAGCCAATAAAAGAAAAGTTGATACCACTTACGGTTTTTTTCAAAATTGGTTCATTACCTAAAACGCCACCAAAATATTTTATACCCGCCTGGTCGAGATATTGGTGAGTAGAAGCAATCCCCTCCCCTCCGAAATTGCCGATGTGGTTGTTGCCGAGGCTTACCACATTCACATTATTTTTGTACAAAAGTTTGGCGGTCAGAGGTGGAAAAGTAAAAACAAAATTTTGCGGACTGCCAATCTCGCTCCCCTCGCTTACCGACGGATTGTCGGTGACAGGACCTTCAAGGTTACCAACTACCAAATCAAATTCTTTGAGATAGTTGTGGAGACAATTAAAAATATAGTTCTCGCCCTTATCCGAAATCACTGTGCGAATCTGCCGGTCGAAAAACATATCACCAACGAAAAGTATGCGAGCTTCTTCACCCGTACCCTCAGTATATTTAAGAGCGAACCAAGTCGATAAGGCGACTGCACAGGCCAAAATGAGCAAATATTTTTTGTGCTTAAACATTTTGGTATGGGTAGGCAGTCGAACGCAAATTTGGCATTTTGCTGGCGCAAGGAGTGCAACAAACTACTTTGCGTGAAGGACGCAAGCTATCGTCGCTCCAAATCTCTTCGCAAGCTGTATCACAACTTAGACATCGGCCGACGACTTCTCTTTTTGTTCCACCCTCAACCGGCGTAGTCATGCGATTGTCAAATACAAAAAGTGTGCCCTTAAAATTGCGCCCCGGATACTTTTGCATATAAGTGTGAATACCGTCTTTGAGTTGGTAGAGATTGTCAAAACCCTCGCGCTTCAAAAGACAGGTTGCCTTTTCGCAACGAATACCGCCGGTGCAAACAGTTACCACCTTTTTGTTTTTCAGAGGCGCAAGCTCTTTGAGCTTTTGTGGTAGGTCGCGAAAGTTGCGAAGCTCGGGATTTATGGTCTTGTCGAAATAGCCGACCTGCACTTCATAATCGTTGCGCAAATCAAGCACGACAAAATCTTCATTATTTTCATAAAGCTTTTCAAAATCATCAGCCGAAATTTCTTGAGCAGTTTCCTGCCTAATATCAAAAGTGCCAGCACCCAAGGTTACCACTTCCTTGCGAACTTTGATTTTGAGAGAGGTAAAGGCCTTGCCGTCGCTCGCGCTTTCTTTGAAGACTATGTCTTGGTAGCGCGGGTCTGCGCGCATTGCCATTTTGTATGATTCTAGATTTTCTTCGGTGCCTTCAAAGGTGGCGTTTACACCTTCACTCGCCAAGAGCATTCGCCCTTTGAGGTTGCAGCCTTCGCAAAGAGCTTTTTGCTCATTTTTGACCGCTTCTGGATTTGTTATCTCGAAAAATTTATAAAAAAGTATGACTTTGTATTGATTTTGCATATATTTATGGTAGTTGTATTTATACTTCAAAATCTCAATTTCTCAAAGGAAATGTGTTAAAATCAGCTAATGAGAGGCCTGTATATCAAAGAAGGTCCGACTGTATTTTTGAAGCGAGTTTTCGTTATGGAGCTTGTAGCTGGGCTCGTTTTCTTGGGTCTTTCTTATCTTGGTAACTACGAAATGCTTTATCGCAGTATGGGCATAGACTCTATTTTGCGCTACGACCTCTTCACCATGGTCGCCTTTTCAATTTTTCAGCTGATCTATCTTTTGGCACTCTTTTTGAATTGGTATTTTTCTTACTTTGAATTGCGCGACAACGAAATTGTAAAAAAGTCCGGCATTATTTTTCACAAAAAACAAATCTTTTCACTGGTCGGCGTTACTTCGGTTGGCACCTTGCATTCGCCGATCGATCGAGTGATCGGACACGCGACGATTGTCCTCGAAGATCGCAATGGTCCGATAGTAAAGATGCGCAACGTGCCAAATTATTCTGACTACGTGGATATAATCAAGCGCTCACTTAATTTGAATCACCATAACAATTCAGTTGGAGGTATTATTGATCTTATTGAAGAGGGCGAAAATAGCAAAGTCGAATTCAAAGAGACTTTGCGCTTCGATGCCAAGACCAAATCGGTCAGCAAGGATTTGGAAAAGGCTGTGCTCAAGTCGATCGTCGGGTTTCTAAACGCCGAGGGGGGTACCTTGATGATTGGTATTAAAGATGATTCTACAATTTCTGGCCTCAAAGACGACTATGAGACTTTGGTCAAAAAGAATAAAGACGGTTTTGAAAATCACCTCTTTTCACTCATTCGCTCGGTGATTGGGGTCAATTTCAGCAAACTTTTAAGCATTAAGTTTGAACAATTTGAGGGTAAGGAATTTTGTGTTTTGCAAATCAAGGGCTCGAGCAAACCAGCCTTTTTGAAACAGGGCGAAAGAGAAGACTTCTATGTGCGCACTGGCAACTCGACCCGCTCTCTTTCGATGAGCGAAGCCGAAGAATACATCCGCAACCGCTTTGTTTAGTATTCTCTTTCTAAATCCTAATACTCAACCGTAATCGGAAAACTGATTGAGGCGTCGTTTTCGGGTAGGCCTGAAGGATTGTCTTTGTGAAGTACTAGAGTGGCGGGGTCGATGTAGTCGATTGGTGCTTTTATTTCGGCTTTGAAAGGCACAAATTCCGTAGTCATCCAGTCTGTTTGAGCGGTAGCGATACTTGTTGCCAGCAATTTGCCATCTTTATCCAAGAGTTCGATTGGAAAGCTGCCCTCAAAATACCAATAGCCGCGAGCTTTGCCGAGCACGCCAAACTCTTTGCCGGTCACAGCACCTGGGAAAGGTAGCTCGACTTCGATCAGATCACTCGTAGCATTTATATAAGTAATCTGAGGTGGCAAAATATCTTGTGTCGTCTCGAGAGGATTTTTTTGATTATCAAAATAAAACCACCCACAAATTGCAATAATCACCAAAACCAAAAGTAAGATAACTTTTTTCATAAGTTAATTTTAACACGATCAAAACGTATCTGAAAGATCAGATATCGGAATCTTAAAGATCAAGGGCAACTAGTCTATTTAATCAAAGAATTGACGAGGTTGCGAGTGGTAGGTCCGACGGCGCCGTAGCCAGTCGATACTGGTGTGCCGCTCGAGACAATGTTGTATGTCTTTTGGAATTTCTTGACCGCCGCTTCTGTTAATGGTCCGAAGTAGCCAGTCGCGCTATCAGCTGAGAGCAAGCCTTGGGCGATCAGCACTTGTTGGAGCCACAAAACTTGATCGCCTTTTGATTTCAATTCTAGTCTGGTTGTTATTTTTTTTGTTGAGGCACTATTTGTGGTTTGCGTTTGTGTAGCCGTGTTTTGTGTTGATGTATTTTGTACGGTCGTATTTGCTGTCCCAGTTAGTGTGCCGATTGGTGTTGAAGTTAAAATAGAATTTATAACCGCAAGAGTTTTTGGTCCGGCTACGCCGAAGCCGGTTGTCGCCGCGTTGCCGGTAGAGACGATTGCATATTTCTTTTGAAATTCTTGGACCGCCTTTTCGGTTATTGGACCAAAGAAGCCGGTTTGGTTGTCGGCCGAAAGTAGTCCTTGCGCGGTCAAAACTTTTTGCAAAATAAGCACGCTGTCACTCTTTACACCTTTGTAGAGATTGGTTGTGATGTTTGCATAGTGCGCTGTGTTTGCTTGATAGCTCTGCGTGTTGGTCATTCCTGACGAGCTTCCGGATGAAGATCCAGATCCAGAGCTTGAACTGCCTCCCCCACTGCTTCCGCCGCTGCTACTTCCGCCAGATGAGCTGCTACCACTTGATGACCCGCCACCGCTTGAGCTATTGCTCCCAGTCGAACCGCTACCAGAAGCAGTGCTTGAGCTACCGCCAGAGCTTGAACCACTGGTACTAGAAGAGCTACTACTACCTGATGAGCTGCTCCCGCCGGAAGAAGAACTACTGCTGGTAGTTGTGCTGGTTTGCGAGCCGGTTTCTGCGATTGTGGCGGTGTAAGTTGCACCCGAAACTAGAGAAAGCACGTCACCATTTTCTGTCGCGACATTTGAATCAGTGGTTGAGCCTTGGACGAAGTTGAAGCTTAGGTTGCTTGTGCCGGCCGATTTCATCTTGAGTTTCAAAGTCGCGAGTGTGCCACTGCCGTTGTAAGTGTTTGGATAGAGCGAGACTTGCGAGAAAGATATTCGGCCGGCTTGATTGTCGACTTCGTTTAGGACGGTGTTGGTCAAGAGAGTACCAGACTTGAGTTGCACACCGGAGAAGCTAGAATCTTGATCTACGACTTCGATCAGATTGGGGTTGAAGTTGAGATAGAAAACATCGGCTCCAAAAACAGCTGTATTTTGAGTGTTGAGGATAATAGCAACGTCAAATATTTGACCGACCGTGGTCGAAGTGCTTGTGGGTGAGAGCGAAAGTGTGGCCGCCGAAACATTTTGCCCAAAGGCCGTCAGGGCAAATGCGAGGGCTAGACCCGGAATAATTTTTTTGATTTCAAGTTGCTTTATGTTTTTCATAAGTTTGAGGTTAGATTGAATTTAATCTCCGGACTTGCCCCAATTCTTTTGAAGCAAAGAGAAATCGAGCGAGTTGACTTTGCCATCTTTGTTGATGTCGTAGACGGCGTGACTCTGGTTCCACTTGGATATGAGCAGAATGAAGTCGGCGCTACCGACTGAGCCGTCTTGGTTGAGGTCGCCCGCAAAAAGGGTGCCAAAATCGACTGCTGTTGCGTTACTCAAGTTTACATTCCTGACAAACTTTTTGAGGTAGCCCGGCACAACTATCTTGATATCAACCGAATCGGGTAAGGTGGCTGCAAATTGGTTGTTCATCTTGCCTTGGCTGTCGGGTGAGAAAGCGATGGTGGCGAGAAGAGTGTTGCCAGAATAAACTTCGATACTACCCGAAAGATTTTTGAGGCTGGTGCCGTCGAATGCCGTCTTGAGTTCTTTGTTTGGTCTTGAAGCGGGTTGATTATTTTGGGTGTTGTTTTGGTTTTGATTGTTAGCTGGTGTTTCGGGTGTATTGCTCCCTGAGCTATCGCTCGGGGTGTTGCTCATATTGTTGGTAATGTAGATTTTGTCGAGATGGGTATCTACGTCTCGACCTCTAAATGTAATCGTGTGACTACCAGCTGTTAGGTTGAAGACTCGGGGATTTAGAGCGAGAGGTGTATTGCCGCCACCTCGGCCATTCACTCTGGTCCACTGAAAGAGGCTAGACCAAGTGTTTTCGGCCGTGTCGTAAACGTCTTCGTTTTGACCATCGATCGAAACAAAGAAAGAGTCTTTGGCATAATCAGGCGAGAGTGTTTTGGCCCAGACATAATAACCTCCGGTTGTCGGTACGCTAAAAGTGATTGCGACCGAACCACTATCTTTGGTTGATGTTTTGACATACTTGCCGCCCGAGGCTTGAGCGTTGTTTGCTGTCGTCATTGGTGAACTGACTTGGCCGTCTTCGGCTTCAAAATACAAATTGGTTGAGCCGGGAGCAGAAGGCGCGCTTTGGACCGGTGGTGTGGCAACGGAGAAGTTGATTGTATAGTCATCGGTATTTTGGTTGCCGCTTGTGTCTTGGCACCTCACATAATATTTGTAGGCTGTGCCTCCGGAAAGTCCGGTGATGGTAGTACTGTGGCTCGAAGCGCCAGTCGAGCCGAAGTTTTGCATTTGTGAATAAGCGGCGGCTGAAGTCGAGTATCGACAAGTTGCGCTTTCGTTGGTACTGACACTCAAAGTAGTTTGGGTGGTGCTGTGATTTAGACTACCAGAAGGTTGTCCGCCAAAGCGAGAAGGTGCCGTGGTGTCGACAACCGGTGCTGGAGTACCGCCGCTTGTATTGTTGGTCCCCTCTGGCATTGTGGTCGAGCCATTTTTGAGTTGTACAATGAATGCGCCAAACTCTTCGCTGGTGTGCGTCACTGCAGGCGAAGCTACGGCTTGGGCGATTGCGGTCAATTTCATTGGGATTGAGATACTGCCACCAGTATAAGTACCCGAAGCTACGGGGTTGCCAAAGTAATTTTGCGAATCGCGAATCTCGTATTGATCACCACTTTTGAGTACGTTTGAAAGATCGACAGAAACGGTTGGTTTTTTGTCCCAATTGAAAATCGTGATGTTGGCTTTACCACTTTCGTATTTTGAAGGTCTGACAAATATCTTTGTGCCACTTGGATAGGTTGAATTGTTGACGCTACCACTCTCGCCGTATTGTTTTTTCCAACACGTTTCCCAATCGCAATATCCGCCCCCGCCACTGTTTGAAAAGTTGCCTGGGCCATAATAAGTATTGCGCGCCATTGTGATATTTGTGTTGTTGATTTTGAAGTCGTAAGCGGTGGCGTTGCCGATGATTTTCCAATATGGATTGGTAGAAATAAATACATTATCTTCTGCTGCGCCACCATCTGTATTGGAAAGTTCAAAAGCGGCGCTTTGTCCATGCAGATAATTTCTTCTAAATACTAAATTTGAATTTGGATCAACTCCGGCATAAATACCAAACCGGCTGCCTCGGCCGTTGTAAGATACATTGTCTTCAAAAATATAATTTTTCAAGCCTCGGCCAGTCGCGGCAAAATAGCTGTCGGTAAGATTGCCCCAGAGCGCGCCGTTCATAAAACTCACGTTGCCACGGATGATATAGTTGTTGACACCAGTGTTTGGGTCGCCACTACTATAAGTCTGAATACCTTCGTTCCAGCCACCCCAGACGATGTTGTTCTCCATTATTTTTGGCTGGCCGGTTTTGTTGACATTTTGACTGTAAAGACCGTGATAGATACCACGATTTTCGGTCGAACTATAATCGCCGATGCCATAAACCAAGTTGCCATAAAATTCGGTGGCTTCTGATCCGCGCCAACCGCCGATGCCGTTGGCTGAACAATCGTGCAAAATTAGGTGAATGAATTTGTCGCCGATAACGGGGTTGCTTGGGTCATAATTGACACCCGGATTTGTGCTGATGCACTCGGTGTATCGCACGGCCGAGCGAGCTCTGGATTGCCAAACTTCAAAACCCCAATACCAAGTGTAAGAAGATTTGGTGTTGATCGAGCCGTCGATTGTAACTCGCTTGCCCGGCTCGGCGCGCACGATTATCGGCGCGTTTTGGGTGCCTTTGAGTTTGGAATAAAAGACTTTGTTGTAAGCACCGTAGTTACCTTCGAGGAGCCAGATTGTGTCGCCCGGTTTTACTGCTGATGGGTGCGCCAGTGCGGTGTCTAAATCCCAAGGGCTATTTTTGTTGCCAGTACCTTGAGCGGTGCCAGTTGCCGAAACGTACCAGTCGTTGCCGCCAGTTTGTACTCCAGCCACCATGCCTACATTTTGCATCGGAGCAGTTGCACCTTGCAAAGCAAAGCTCAAAGAGAGTAAAGCGGTCAACAATTCCTTTAAGATATTTTCCACGGTATTGAGTTATTTATAAAACCAAAATCCAAGAGCTGTTCTCTTGTGGTTCATTTTCATCATAGCACTCTCAAAAAAAGTCAATACCTATTTTGTTGATACCAATCAAGCCCCATT
>CAZHJF010000016.1:8309-9887 GCA_964532885.1 uncultured Candidatus Saccharibacteria bacterium | reverse complement strand
GGGTTGGTTTTTTGACCTAATCAAGAATTATCCCAAAACTACCTATACTCTCTTTGCTGGACATCTCACCACTATTGCGGTGACGATTAACTTGCATCGATGTGAGACGCACTGCTCAGTAACACTAGCGCCACCCGTCAAGCATTTCCTGAGGTTTTGGTTGTGGATGCGTACAGGGATCAACACCCACGAATGGGTCTGCGTCCACCGCAAACATCATAGATTTGTAGATCAAAGTGGGGACCCGCATTCTCCGAAGAAAGAGGGGATATTCCACATTCTCTTTGGCGGGGTTTGGTACTATCAGAAGGAGTGTCGCAATCCCGAAACACAGAAGGATTATGCATTACCCACCTTACCCAAAGACTGGATGGAGCAACATGTCTATTCCAGCTACAAATCGTTAGGGATATTTATTCTCCTTGCGATCGAGTTACTTATTTTCGGTTGGTGGGGTTTTGTGACCTGGCTTGTTCAGATGCTTTGGATCCCATTTTTTGCAGCGGGGGTTCTGAACGGCTTGGGGCATTACTTTGGCTATCGCAATTATGAGACCAAAGATGCCTCACGAAACATTCACATCTTTGCCTGGGTGTTTACTCTCTTCTTTATATTCACAGGTGGAGAAGAGTACCACAACAACCACCATCGAAATACAAATTCCCCAAAGTTTTCTGCGCGCTGGTGGGAGTTTGATGTGAGTTGGCTCTACTTGCGAGTTCTTGAATATTTAGGTCTTGCTACACTCAAGCCGGAAAGAATGCCCAAGTAAACAACATTTATCGAGGTTGCGCACACATATGCGCAACCTCTTTTGCTTAGTTTTATAGAGTGGTATAATTGGAGTATGAAAATAAATACAAAAGCCACAAATATTAGTTTGACTCCAGCTATAACAGAATATATTGATAAAAAGCTCGAATCGTTGGTTAAATTTTTTAGTAACACTGATGAAGTGATTATAAATGTAGAGGTGGGCAAAAGCACCAAGCATCATAAATCCGGAGAATATTTCCGAGCTGAGCTTCATGTTATAAGTGCAGGTGAAGACTATTATGTGGCAGCTCAAAAGGATGATCTTTATGCGGCGATTGATGAAGTCAAAGACGGAATTATTCGAGAAATGACATCGAGACGCAAGAGAACAATCCGTCTGGTTCGTAAAGGCGGTGCGCGCATCAAGGCTATACTTAAAAATCTCAATCCTTGGAAAAGCTAAATCGGTTTTAGGTAGCCTCTTTTGAATTGCTCAAAATTCATTTCCTTCTTTCCTTCTGGAATTAGGCTATCTATGACGAGTGTGTCGTTTTCTATATGTGCGGATTTTATAATGATTCGTATCAGTTTCTCGTCTTTGTTTAAAAATGTGTAGCAGCCCGGCCATTCCTCAAAGGCTTTTATTTTGCGCAAATTTAATAAAGCTTCTTCACCTTTAGGCATATCAAAAAAATTGATTTTTAATTCACCGTCTGTTTTTACTATTTTTGAACAGTAGGTAGCGAGTTGTTCGTTTTGCATAATAGGATCAATCGCTCCCTCTAGCCATTCGGGCAAAATGTGAGCAAAGAGACGAGCGCC
>CAZHJF010000016.1:1479-8209 GCA_964532885.1 uncultured Candidatus Saccharibacteria bacterium | reverse complement strand
TTCTGAATAACAATCGGTCCTGCATCCATTGCTTCGACTATTTCCATTATTGTCACACCAATCTCTTTTTCATCATTCAAAATTTGAGCTTGGATAGGAGAGGCGCCACGATATTTGGGCAAGAGAGACGGGTGAATGTTTAGAGTTTTCCTTTCAGGAATTTCAAAAATTTCTGTGGGAATAATTTTGCCGTAGGAAGCGACTAAAAAAAGATCATAGTTTTTAGATTTTAGATTGTAGATAAAACTAGAAACATCTTTTTTTAATGAGGCTGGGTCCAAGACTTCGATATTGTGTAGACCAGCCCAAATTTTGACTGGGGTCGGAGTAAGTACGAGTTTGCGCCCGATTGGTTTGTCGGGGGTGGTGATAATGAGAGATGGAATGAGCCCGTGAAGCTTAAGCTCGTCTAGTACATAAAGACTAAATTCGGAAGATCCAAAGAAAGCAAAATTCATATTTTTAATTTATTAGACTAACTAGAGTTATTTTATTTTTTATTAGGAGGTATTTCTTTGAGGCCCCGAGCTTTATCTGTGAAAAGTACGCCTTCAAGGTGATCAATTTCATGTTGGAAGATCTGCGCCATGAGTCCTGAGCCACCAAAAGTAAAAGGTTTTCCATCTTCATCGTATGCCTTTATCAGAATTTTTCTAGCTCGCTTGACCTGACCATACAACCAGCGTACCGAAAGACAGCCTTCTTCCATTAGTTCTTTTTCTTTTGAAACTTTGAGAATTTGCGGATTGATAAAAATCAAATCTTTCGGTTCAAATTTTTCTTCATTTTGGTTGTCTGGTTTTGTATTTTTTTTGAGGGATTTAGATTTTATACCCTCATCGGTCATTTCAAACACTTTTTTAGAGACAACAAAAATTCGTAAATTTTCACCGATTTGGGGAGCGGCGATAGCGATCCCGTCATCTTCGTGGGCGAGAGCTTTTTGCATGCGTCGAATTATGGTTTCTATTTTACGGCTTTTGATTAGGGCGACAGGAACTTCTGTTGAAATGGCTCGCAAAATAGGGTTTTCTTTTTGTATTATTTCTGTCATTTTGTTAAATGTATCACAACAAATTGTCAGGATCTACCTTTATCTCATAATGCTGAGGCAGAGATTTTAGCGTCTTGATGAGTTCCTTTTGTGGCCAATCGGTCTCTCTAATTTTCAAGACAAGATTGATGGCTGCGATTTCACCTCTTTTTTCATGAATAGAAGGAAAGATTAAGGGGTTGAACTCCTCAAATATTTTTTCTAGCTCAACCGAATTTGCGTTAACGTGAGATTTGCTGCCTCGGCTCGTAATTTTTATAAAAATTGAATAGGGAGGGTAAGAGAGAGAGGCTCGTTCTTCGGACTCCATTTTATAAAATTCAACCAAGTTGCCGTTTTTGGCAAACACAAGAGCTTCATTGTCTAGATTTCTTGACTGGATAATAAAATTTTCTTTTGCCACAGATCTGACCTCAAGAATCAGTCTAAAAATCTTTTCTCTAATTCGAAAATCAGGCACAGAAAAAAGCGAATCAAAAGCCGCGATAAGACTCGTGTCTACTTTTTTGTTTAAAAAAGAAAGTGCCATTTCTGTGCCGACCAAGATTGAGCCGCGAGTTTTTTGAAATTTTTCAATTACTAAGTTGGCACTTTTTGAACTTGGTGTTGTTTCTCGATCAATTTGAAATATAAGAGATTTATCAAAATGTTCTATGAGTTCATCTACCACCTTTTCAATCCCTGTTCCAAATGAGGCTAGTCTCCAGCCACCACATTTTTTGCACGTTTCTGCTGCGTCTCGAGTTTCGCCACATTGATGACAGCGGAAAACATTACTCTCTCTCTTTTTGTACAAGATCATCGGAGCTTCACAATTGTTACAAACAACAATATTGCCACAATCCTGACATAGAGTTGATGGCGCAAGACCTTTGCGTGCGGCAAAGACAAATGAGTGATTACCATCTGCGGAAGTTTTTTTGAGATGGGTTAGGGCTGATTTTGAAAGACTGCTAAATGTTTTGGTTTTTTTGGTTTCCTCTCCCATATCAATTATGTCAGTTTGAATCTGAGAAGGTAGTCGCCACTTCACGCTTTCAAATTCCTCAATTTCCCCTTGTTTATAGCGAAAGAGTGTTTCGATTCTAAGTATTGAATCGCCCAAGACAGTCCTCACATTCTTTGCGCGCCCTATTATTTCAAGGCATTTTCTCAAATCAACAAACGGTCTTTTTAGTGTTTTCCAGCCGCTTTTATTTTCTTGATCTAATATAATGAGTCCAATATCTTTTCTTGGGATAAAAAACCAGTTGGCGGTGGCGATAATCAAAAGCGGATGTTCTGAGGTGATTGTCTTTTTCCATAAAGTTGTGATTTCTTTGTCTGACATTTCGTTGTGAAAATAAACCACGAAAGATTCAATACCTTTTTCGAGTTTGTTTTTAGCTTTTCTAACGTCTTCGTTTTGGGGTAGACATAAAAAAACGGATTTCTTTTTTGCAAATTCTTCGCGGATTGCCGCTTTGTAATGCATGTAGCGTTCTTCAAATTCTGTTTGGATTATTTCTAGTCGACTTTTTGTTTGTGAGATGGATTTTTCTATTTCGGGTTTTTCTTTTATAAATTTCAACAATTTTGGATTGTTGGTGATGAATGCGGGGATCATGTGAAATAGCATACTGCCGAGTGTGGTAGCAAAGTAAAAAGCGGCTTCGTGGACACCTAACATAAAGTCCTCATCGAGAAATGAATTTGCGGTAATTGAAGAAATTTTACGCATTGAAAAAGACGCTGACTTTATCTCGGTCTTGCTTTCTTCAATCGGAGTTGAACGTAGGACCACCGCATGTTTGGTTTTGCCACGGATCGGCACGTGCACCAAAGCGCCTGCACTTATATTTTTGGCAGAAAAATATGAGAGAGAATCTCGATAGGCGGAAGTTTTTAGTGGTAAACATTCGACTATAAACATGTACTAAGTAAAAGTTAAAAAACAAAAAGAAGCAAGTTTTGTTTCGCCAGACTAGGTCGGAGTTGAAACAAACCCAAACTGCGTATATTATTAGCGCAAATGTCATTCTTTTCCAAAAAATTAGGCATAGATTTAGGTACAGCAAATACTTTGGTTTTTGTACCCGGACAGGGGATTGTACTCAATGAACCTTCGGTCGTTGCGGTGTCGCTTGAAGATAACCGTATACTTGCCGTTGGCAATGAAGCCAAAACAATGGTTGGCAGAACCCCGGAGGCAATAGTGGCATATCGGCCGATGAAGGATGGAGTTATTGCGGATTATAAGATTACAGAAGCAATGCTCCGGTATTATATGCGCAAAGCTTTGGGCAATTGGCAATTTGTGAAGCCAGAAGTTTTGATCTCGGTGCCGGCAGGAGTCACTTCAACTGAGCGGCGAGCTGTGATTGAAGCGGCGATTAGAGCTGGCGCCAAAAATGCTTATGTGGTAAAGGAACCTATTCTCGCGGCGATCGGGGCAGGTATTCCGATTTATGAGGCTAAGGGTCATATGATTTGTGATATTGGTGGTGGCACGACTGATGTGGCAGTGATTTCTCTCGGTGGAATTGTAGCCTCGACTTCAGTCAAATGTGCTGGCAATAAAATTGACGAAAGTATTGCTGATTATATAAAAAAAACATTTAATCTTGCTATTGGTGATAAGACGGCCGAAGAAATTAAAATTAAAATTGGCAGTGCCTTGCCGCTCGACGAAGAGCTTGCAATGGTGGTGAAAGGTCGAGATCTGATATCGGGTTTGCCCCGATCGGTCGAAGTGAAGACCAATGAGATAGTTAAAGCAATTTCCAAAGAGCTGCGGGAAATGATCAAAGCGATCAAAGATGTACTGCAGGAGACACCGCCCGAGCTCGCGTCGGATATTATTGATCAGGGTATAATTATGACCGGAGGTACAGCTGAACTACGCAATTTTCCTGAATTAGTTTTCCGTCGAGTTGGTGTAAAGGCGGCACTTGCCAAAGAACCGTTGTTTTGTGTCGCGCGTGGTACCGGCGCGGCCTTGGAGCATCTCGACGCATATAAACGTATGGTTATTGCCAAAAATTAATTATGATCAAACTTTCTAATAATTGGAATGAAATTCACCATGCGATTCTGATCGAAGGTGATGAAAAAACAAGAGATAGCTTGTTTGCCAAATTAAATGAAATTGGTTTACAAACAAAGGCTAATCCAGATTTGAATCAAATAGATCTCGAGGTATTTGGTATTGACGACGCGAGAGATTTTGTATTTTGGTCAGGATTGAAACCAATTGCAAACGAAAAAAAAGTTGCTGTAGTTTGTGTAAAGTCGATTACGGTTGAAGCCCAAAATTCTCTTCTCAAATGTATTGAAGAACCGGCCGAAAATACTCATTTCTTTTTTATAGTCGAGACTGCGCGAGCTCTTTTGCCGACCTTGCTTTCGCGGATGATGTTTCATTCAAGAGCAGAGCAGGAAGAATTAAGCCAGGCCAGAGAATTTTTGCGCTCGGAAATCAAAGAAAGATTGTCCATGATAAAAAAAATTGCAAAAAAGGAAGATAAAAATATCATGCGTTTTCTGATTCAAGATGTTGAAGGTCAGTTTGCTAGAAGTCGCAAGACATCTGGTGCCAAGTCGACTTTACTTCGAAGAGTTGTTGAAGCTTCGAGGTTTGCAAACATTAGAGGCGGTTCGCCAAAAATGATTTTGGAGTGGCTATCGGTCGTTATACCGGAGAAATTTGTGATATAATAGAGTAATAAAATATTATGTATAATTTTTCAGAACTAAAAGAAAAAGTCTCCCAGATTGAGGTCTGGTTGACCAAAGAGCTTGCCAATATTCGCACTGGCCGGGCGACGCCTATTATATTAGATTCGATTTTTGTTGATGCTTATGGTTCAAAAATGTCACTCAAGGAGGTGGCCAACATCATTCTTGAAGATGTGCGTTCGATTAGAGTCGAGCCTTGGGACGCTTCTTTGACAAAGGCGATCGAAAAGTCGATCGTAACCTCAAATCTCGGCCTTTCGGCGGTGCCTTTTGAAAAGGGTGTTCGTATAATTTTCCCAGAACTAACTTCTGAAAGACGCGAGCAGTTGGCCAAGGTGGTCAAGCAAAAACTTGAAGAAGCGCGAGTCAGTTTGCGCGCTCTACGAGAAAAGATATGGAATGAGATCCAAGAAAAAGAAAAGGAGGGCGGTATGGGCGAAGATGATAAATTTAGATTCAAAGAAGAACTACAAAATACCATTGATCAGTCTGGCAAAAAATTAGAAGAAATGTCTCTGAAGAAAGAGCTTGAAATCAAAAATTAAATGACACTCATAATATTTGTCATCATACTGGGTGTGCTGGTTTTGGTACACGAGCTTGGACATTTTATTTTTGCCAAGAAAGCGGGAGTCAAAGTCGAGGAATTTGGTTTTGGTTATCCACCAAGAGCTCTTACCTTGGGTGAAAAGTGGGGAACAAAGTTCTCGCTCAATTGGATCCCTTTTGGTGGCTTTGTCAAAATTTTTGGAGAGAATTATGAGGAGGGAGCCGAAACGGATGAGTCCTCTCAGGCACGAGAATTTTCTGCTGAAAATTCTCTCAGTGTAGACGCCAGTCGCGTCCACAAGCCCTTCGATAACTCACCCGTTTCGGCTAAGGGGAATCTTAAATTTGCTGACGTAAGCAAAAAGTGGCAGGCGCTCATACTTTTTGGTGGGGTACTTTTCAATATTATTTTTGCTTGGCTACTCTTTTCTTTGAGTTTGATAAGTGGCACACCTACACCAGTGGAAAACAATTTTGGTGCCACAGTCCGAGATCCGAAACTTACGATCATTTCGGTTTTGCCCGAGTCACCGGCAAGTAAGGCCGGTCTCAAATCAGGCGACAGGATAATTGCTGTCGAAAATGGTGAGAGTTCGGTCCCTGAGCTTGGTCCGGAGTCAGTCGCCAAATTCGTCAATGCTTCGGCCGAGCCCCTTGATATCAAAATCGAAAGAGGGGAGAAGGTACTAAACTTTGAAGTCTTGCCCGATACTTCGCTCATGGAAGGACGCAAGATTATCGGTATCAATATGGATATGGTGGGTACTCTAAGCTTGCCGGTACACAAGGCTCTGGTCGAAGGCGCTCGAACCACGGTCGAACTCACAAGTCTCACTGTCAAAGGTATTCTCGGTTTGATTGCCGGCGCTTTTGTAGGTACTGCTGATCTCTCGCAGGTGACCGGTCCGATCGGTATTGTCGGTCTGGTCGGCGATGCGAGTCGACTCGGGCTTGTCTATTTGGCGACCTTTACGGCGCTTATTTCGATCAACCTGGCAGTTGTAAATCTTTTGCCTTTTCCGGCTCTCGATGGCGGACGCTTGGTTTTTGTCGTTATTGAGGCTCTGACACGTAGGCGGATCCCGGCTAAAGTCGGCGCTTATGTAAATGGTATCGGCTTCACCGTCCTTATTCTCCTTATGCTCGTTATCACCTTCAAAGACATCAAAAATTTGTTTTAGACAAAAAGGTCGCCACCTACCAAAGCAGATGGCGACCATATATTATCGAGCTCCAGAAATAGATAAGAGACTACCAGCTTTCAATCTCAACTGGTCTTCTCTTTTATCAACCTCTGTGGGATCGATGTTGTCTGGTAAGGGAAAGAATTCGTAACCGAATACCTTTTGCCTTCTCTCCATGTATGAGGAAACATGGTCAATTTTAAACTCCATCAGACCACCACTCAGT
>CAZHJF010000016.1:0-1469 GCA_964532885.1 uncultured Candidatus Saccharibacteria bacterium | reverse complement strand
CTTTCTACGAAGAAGAGCGGCATATCCGAAAGCGAAGCTAGCCCAAAGAGGGCTCATTCCAACCCTCAAACCTTCCACATATCTCCGGATCATATCCGGGTAGTTGTGAAAAGCGGTATAGCTTTCCCAAGTAAGGTCAAGCAGATCTCTGTGAGAAAGATGAGGGTGTGTCCAACACGGATAAGTGGCGTCAAACCTGTCGAGGTTCTTCTCCGTGATCAGACCCTGACGTTTGTATTCTGCATATTGATCCGAGCCGGGCGCCGGAGTCATGATAAAAAAGTATGCAGCAAGCGGGCTTACTTCACGGAGCTTGCGCACATGCTCTCGAACACTCACTTTTGTATCATCGGGGAAACCGATAATGTTTGAGAAAATCGGAATTACTCCGTACCTCTTACACATCGATGCAATACCCGCGTACTTCTCTGGGTAGTTGTGTGTTTTGCCAGCTTTCTTTAGTGTGTCACGGTTGAAGCTTTCGACTCCTACCATGATGAACTTGCAACCGGCCTTTGCCATCTTTTCTAGCAACCACTCTTGCTCTCCGATTTGCGAGTCACACTGACAAAGGAAGGGAATTGTAAGTTTTTCTTCCACCATTGCGTCGCAGAGGTCGGGTAGCCCCCTCATCTTGTTTGTGTTGTCGCCGGTGAAGATGACGATTTTTACACCACCTTTTTTTAAGTTCGCAATACTTTTGAGAGTCACCTCGACACTTTGAGAACGGACGCTGTGGCCTGCAAACTTGTATATCATGCAGAAATCACAGCTGAATGGACACCCTCTTGATGCGTATACCCCTCCCATTGGCACCACATGCCTAGACAGGTGAGTCCGTGGAGGAGGAAGAAGTACTGGGGAATCGAGTTTATCTTGAGTTCGCTTATGCTCCCCATACACCGGTTTGATTTGGCCACTTGCCGTGTCCTTCAGTATTTCATCCCACACAAGCTCTGCTTCTGCCATGCAGAAACTCACTCCGCGGCTGTGCAAGAATGAAGTGTCGCAAGACATTACATGGGGTCCGCCGATTATCGCTTGAGCACCTTTTTCTACTGCAAGAGCCGCAATGTCAGCTGCGCGGTGCAGCTGATGACTTTGCGTTCCAACTAGAGCCACAAGATGTTTTCCATCCGAATCTGGTGTGAAATTGAGGTAGTCCAAGTCTCGTTCAATCATTTCATCGTGGGTGACCACGTTTATACTGGTTGAGCGAGTTCCACTCTCGATTGTGTTTCTCGTCATGCTCCGTATGTACCAGAGCGTTGAATTGGGCATATAGCCCAATCGAAATCTTTCTACGTAGCCGTCCAGTCCGTAGGAGGACGGCTTTATCAGAGTTATTTTCATCGAGCCTCCAAAAAAACTATAAAACATTAAACATTATTTTGCAAGCAGATTTTTATTTTCCTATGAAAGGTTTTATTTGGTATGATTTAACCTATGCGACAAACACAACTTTTTAC
>CAZHJF010000015.1:7781-9978 GCA_964532885.1 uncultured Candidatus Saccharibacteria bacterium | reverse complement strand
AGTTGTGACGAAGAAGTAAATTTGTGTATAATACTTGCTGCGTTTGCATTTATTATAATCAAAAATTCGAAATGAAAATACAGAAAATTATTGCAAGAGAGATACTCGACTCACGTGGCAACCCGACAGTGGAGGCGGATATTACATTATTTGATAAAAGTTTTGGCAGAGCAGCTGTACCAAGTGGAGCTTCAACCGGCAGTCATGAAGCGGTAGAACTACGCGATGGCGGAGTCGCAAAAGCAACTGCGGCTGACAAAAAGCGTTACAACGGCAAGGGCGTACTCCGAGCCGTAGAAAATGTAAATAGTATTATTTACCCAAAGTTGAAGGGGAAAGATTTTGACCAAAGAGGTTTGGACAATTTCTTGATCACTCTCGATGGCACAGCCAACAAGTCAAAACTTGGCGCAAACGCCATACTTGCAGTATCCCTCACCTTCGCAAAGGCTCAAGCCGCCTCATCTAAAATGAGAGAGTATAAATATTTCAACAAAATCAGCAAGAGCAAAGGTTTGGTTTTGCCTGTACCTCTGATGAACATCCTAAATGGTGGGGCGCATGCCAAAGGCTCGACCGACATTCAGGAATTTATGGTCGTGCCACACGGTGCCAAAAGTTTTCGCGAGGCGCTGCGCTATGGAGCCGAAGTCTTCCACGCCCTAAAAAAGATATTGAGCGAAAGAGGTCTTGCGACCACCGTCGGCGACGAGGGCGGCTTTGCACCCAAGCTTGGTCAAAACAGTATGGCTCTTGATCTTGTAGTTGAAGCCATCAAAAAAGCCGGGTTCAAACCGGGTCAGGAAATTAGTATTGCGCTCGATGTCGCCGCTACAGAATTATACAAAGATGGTAAGTATGTCTTGTCTATTGAAAACAAAACGCTCACGAGTAAAGAAATGATCGACCTCTATGAATCATGGATCAAAAAATACCCAATTATCTCAATCGAAGACGGCTTGGCCGAAGATGATTGGGCAGGTTATAAGCAATTTACAAAAAGGCTTGGCAAAAAGATCCAGATTGTCGGTGACGACTTGTTTGTTACAAATATCGAAAGATTAAAGAAGGGTATAGAAGATTTATCTGCTAATTCGATCCTAATCAAACTCAACCAAATCGGCACTGTTAGCGAGACGATTGATGCGATCAAGATGGCGGAAAAGGCAAAATTTACCTCCATCGTTTCTCATCGATCAGGTGAGACTGAGGATGTAACCATCGCCCAATTTGCTGTCGGGCTTGGAGTCGGACAAATAAAAACCGGTTCTCTTTGTCGCTCGGATCGCGTGGCCAAATACAACGAACTCCTACGTATTGAAGAAGAGCTTGGCAAAAAAGCGCTTTACGCAGGCAAAAAAGCTTTTAAAAAATAATCATATTAAAATCAAGTTAAAAAAATTAGACCGCGATTATTCGCGGTCTTTTTTGCATTTAGATATTTTTTTATATTTTATATCTTGAACCAAAACCATACATTTTTGCAATATTTTTACCCTGACAGACTTTACTGCAATAAAAGTCCTTTTTTGATGGGTTTTTCTTAATACCAATTTCGATCATTCTCTTATCTCTCTTAAATTTTGTTTGGCACACACTGCAGACAAGCTCCACCATGTTAGCTCTTTTGCCTTTGAGCAGAGCCGGGTCTATGTCTGTTTTTGTGAGGTAGTACCTCATTCTTGAAGGACTGACTCCAAGCTTGCCCGCGAGACTATCCACACTGATCGTATTAAGACTTATTGTAATAGAATCAAGGTCGAGGAGCTTTGCGAGTAAATCTTCATCCTTGCCCGCAATATTTCTTGCATACCATTCAGAAGTGCGCTGTTTCTCCAACTCCCTTACAGACAGTCCAAACCTATTCACTAGAACATTATTCGCATTTTGCCTTGATTTCGAGTAGCCTCTCTGTCTGCAGATATCGGCGAAAGTCAACCCTCCTTGCGTCAATTTCCAGACTATATCGCCCTTGTCCAGATTATTTAAACTGAAATAGCCACCCTGACTTTTCGGACTTGGGATATGAAGTATTCTTCTAAGATAGCAGACGACGGAAAGGCTTACGTTAAATCTGATCGCAATCTGATTTGTGGATTCTTCCGATCCATGAGCCCTCAAATATTCCGAGGCAAGATTTGTTCGGTATTTGCCAATCTCGCGATGTATTCGAGTTTTGCCAATTTTTTTCGCAATC
>CAZHJF010000015.1:0-7771 GCA_964532885.1 uncultured Candidatus Saccharibacteria bacterium | reverse complement strand
ACGTTCTGCCTTTTTAGACTGTGCCGCATCCGCTGATTTTGTCCCGGGTCTACCTCTTTTTTTGGCGACCGTTGAGTCAATAAGTGCTCTCTCGACCAATTCTGAGATGACATCTTCAATGCTCATTTGTCTTTGCTCCGCTAGGCTAGACAACTTCATGAAGACTTCTTGAGAAAACATGCGTATCCCTTTCTGGATAGAATTCTACATTAGAAATACATTTTTGCAAGTCGAAATACTTAGATATTTATATTAAAATATTTATCATTATGGCGAAATTATTTTTAGTTAGACATGGCAAAAGCGAGTGGAACAAACTAGGTCTTTGGACTGGATGGACAGACGTCGGTCTTGATGAAGACGGTTACGAAGAAGCCGCCAAGGCGGGCGAGGCGATCAAAGACGAAGAGATACATATTGTGCAAACGTCAAAGCTCAAGCGCACACATGAGACATTTGAAAAGATGAAAGAAGTATTAGACAAGCAAGACCTCGAATATACGAGTCATGAAGCTTTAAACGAACGTCACTACGGCGTACATACAGGTAAAAACAAATGGCAAGTCAAAGAAGAAGTAGGTGATGAAGAATTTCAAAAAATTCGCCGCGGATGGAACACCCCAATCGAAGGCGGCGAAACCATGGAACAAATCCACGCTCGGGTCGTACCTCACTATGAAGATAGCATCAAAAAAGAACTGCTGGCGGGTAAGAATGTACTTGTTGTCTCGCACGGCAACACATTGCGAGCTCTTGTAAAACATCTTGAAGATCTGAGCGAGGCTCAAGTCTGCGAGTTAGAGATCGGCACCGGCGAAGTCCACTGCTACAACATAGACGAACAAGGAAGGGTGATTGGCAAGGAAATCAAAGCCGCAAACGCAAACACTGGTAAAATCTAATCAGTGTCATAAGGTTACTTCCTAAATTATTTCAACGCCGCCATTATCGCTTCTGTACCGTCCCAAAAGCCGTCGCTATCCGTATCGCGCTCTTTTGGGTTTGTCTTTGTACATGTGGCGTCATTTGGTTTGTGCAGACATTCTTCTTCATAATCAGCAACACCGTCCATATCGAGATCCTCGGTCCAATGGTCGATCCGTTCATTCAACTCTTGTGAGCTCGCTGTACCTTTACCGGTCGCACCACCTTTGGATGGATTGAAACTCAAAAGTTTTAGATTGCCACTCTCATCTCTAACAAAAAAGATCATTGTCTTGAATTTACCAATCAGATTCATATCGTCGCTATCTTCAACCCAAAAATCAGTGCTGAGTATAATTTGCTTGTTATCACTCCAAACATTTATGAAATCAGCTTTTTTGAGATCGGCCCCATACAAATAGGCTGAGCTCATGCGAGTATTACATTCGTCAGTCGGCTTTGGGGTATTGCACATAGCAGAAATTTTGTAGACAACGGACCTGACACCATCTAGATTGTTTTCTTTGTTGTAAGAGAGATATTTTTGAAACAAAATCCAAGCTTCTGTTTTTGGATCAACAAAATCCGATTGAGAAGTAGTGGTGTTCTGTACAACTTCAGGATTTTCTTTGCCGGTTTCATCAACCTGTTTGCCATCTTCAACCACTTCTACAGGTGCTTTGTTTTTGCTCAAGATAAAAGCTCCAACTAATAATACCAACAATAAAATAGCTAAAATAATTTTCTTTTTCATAAGGGATAGGATAGCATATAAAATAATGAGATCCAAAATCCAAAAAATCCTAAACCCAGACGAGCTTTCACTAATAAAAAAGCTCAACACACCCAAAAAAATCCAGGATTTTTTGGATGCTGTACCTTTTAATTTTCAAAAAAAGGGCCAGACATATTTTTCGCCCCGCAGATTACTAAGAAAAAAAAGTGCGCATTGTCTGGAAGGAGCGCTCTTTGCTTACCTTTGTCTCTGTTATCACAATTATGAATCATATATTTTGGACTTAAAAGTAAAAAAATCAGCTAAAGAAGATTTTGATCATGTGGTTGCGATCTTTGCAATCAAAATAAAAGGTGGGGGTAAAACTTGGGGTGCAATCAGCAAAACCAATCATGCGGTACTGCGATATCGAGACCCCATCTATAAAAGTTCCGATGAAGTTGCTCGTTCCTACTTTCATGAATATTTCCTCGACGATGGCCAAAAAACCCTAGACTCTTACTCAAAACCGTTAGCGATATTTAAAAAATTTGGTTTATCCTGGATAACAAAAGAAGACGATCTTCACGATATTGCAGAATGGATAGACAATAGTGCTCACTTCAAATTTGTAGCGAAAGGAGTCCAAAAAATGATTCGAAAAGTTGGCAAAACCGAGATAAAAGGGGCAGCAATAACTGAGTGGGATAAAAACAGCAAAATGCTATAATGAGCACCTTAGAAATAACGACGAACATACTATGAAAAAAAAGATTTGGCTCTCTATTATGATACTAATTCTACTTGTCGCGGGAATTGGCTTTGTAGCGACTCGTGAACAGAAGCTGCCAATCGTAAACGTTGACGGTAGTATTATCGGTAAATATTCTATCAAAGAGATCATGGCACTAAATTTACCCTATGAATGTACCTTTAAAAAAGTTGATTCCAATACCGAAATCTCCGGCACGCTTGATACAGACGGCCAAAAAATTAGAGGCGATTTTGATATCAATATCACAGCGACAGAAAACGAAAAACAAAATCTAGCAAGCCACTTGATTGTTTCGGAGAACACAGCCTACATATGGACTTCGCTCAATACCCTTGGATATAAAACTCCTTACACCAATAGCGCAAGCACCAACGCAAGCCCAATCGAACAATCACAAATTATCGGTTTGAAGGACAAAACTAACCTTGTCTGTCGACCTTGGAACGCTACCCCCAATTCATTTGACCTACCGTCGGGTATAACCTTCTCTGAAGTAAAATAGCGGTCTCTCTCAAGTTGTGGATTAGTGCTTTTCTTTTTTTTACTTCATGTTATATTCATATACCAGTAGTAAGCAGTATCATTCTTTTCACTTAGGAGAAGGCATGCTTTATGTAGCGGGAAACCGCGGATCATCATTTACCAAAAGCTCAAACGGGCAAGGAAGAATTGATCCTACGATTGCCAAATTCTTGGCAGAAGGCGGGGTTCCATTCCACGTCACTCACCGTGACTGCAAGTGCGATGAGGGGATTCGTGAATGTGTAATTCCTGAGATCAAGAGACGACTTGGCATTAAAAAAGACCCAGTCATCCGTTTTCAGAAACCAAACTTGCGTTCGCCCCAATCCGCAATCGTTGTATCGTTCGAAACGTATGACCCTGATCGCATCCATGCTTCGCGCATGATGATCCGGGAGATACACTAGAGAAATCCACCGCCATGAGAGCGCTGGGGTTTATCCCCAGCGCTTTTACCTTTTATACATTTGCCCTTGTTAAAAATGAGTGACTAGTATATAAATAAAAAAGATGTGGTGCAGGGTTATCTTATCCGAAAGGAAAAGTTAGTAATGATACCCTCAAGATTTCTAGACTGGTCACCCAACATGTTACCAGTCGGCGGTCCGGCATCGCCGGCCACAAGAAACGAAAGGAGAGTGGTCCCAAGCAAGACAACAAGGGGCAATCAGCCGACTGTATCAGTCTACCACCCAAAGGCGGTAACGAACTTAGACGACCTGATCAGGGCCAACAAAACCAAGACTACAGTCTGACCAATCGGTCAGTAGAAAAGGATTAATCATGTTCATGATTTGGGGCTAGACCGCTGTGTCTAGCCTTTTTGTTATATATACACAGCATTTGCCTTTTTTATATAAAATTGGTATCATTTGCAAAGTTGTAACTTCCTGAATTTGATAGAAAGGAATGAAGATGTCTGAAAAAAATGGGGCTCATCTTGATCTAGATGAGGCAAAGAAAAAACTTCTGGAGTTAAAAGCTGAGCTTTGCAAAAAGACGTCGAGACCAGTGCGGGCAATACCAATGATGCCCGATCAACTTGATACAGTGACCGCCAATGGCGACCGAGCTGTTGAGGTCACCGAGCGAAACATGGCGTACAAACAACTGCAGCTGGTCAACGCTGCGTTAACTCGTATTCAAAACGGAAACTACACCCAATGCGAAGGTGATGACTGTGACGAGCAAATCCATGTAAAGCGATTACTCGCAATCCGATACGCAAGGTACTGTACAAAATGCCAGGCGCTAATTGACGGAACTACTTACGTCAACAATGAAGGGGCACGGGAGCCCAGCTCGCAAATATTTACGAGCTAACTCTCAAGAAAAGAAAAAATTCTGTGAACCCCGAGGCGGACGCCTCGGGGTTTCTCTTTTTTGCTTTTTTTATCTTCGCAATTTTTACTTTTATAAAAATCTAAAACAAGACCAAGAAAGCGACCGACACCACAATAAAAATGTCGTAGATCAAAAATAGTGGTTTTTCTTTGTAAGGTTTTTTGTTGACGAAATTATAAGTCGCAAGTCCAGCTATTATAGCAATTGGCAATAGTTTGATATTGCTCATAAAGACTGGCACCAATATGTAGGCACTACCCGCAAACAGACCCACAACGCGCGGTCCCCATTTTGGCCCAAAAATAACAGGTACAGTTTTGATACCTGCGGCGCTATCTCCTTCAATATCTTTCATATCTCTTATGTGCGACCAAAGGGTAAAAATAACCACAATCCCGACGATCAAGTTTGTCGGCAAGAGCAATCCACTTTTGATCGGAATAGTGAGGAAAAATCCGGCAAGCACAATCGACAGACAACAGAGTCCGATAATAAAAGAAGAGAAAAATGGTACGAGTTTAAACCGGGTAGGTGGTGCGCTATAAATATAATAGAGAGCTGTGAATGACACTACAAAAAAGAATGGAGCGAAGCCGGCCAGATAACCTCCAACAAGCGAGGCTATAAGAAAGAGCTGTGCGGAAACTTTCATCTCACCTTGCGTCAGAGTCTGTCCAACGAGCGGTCGATCAGTATTTGAAATTTGATCAATATCAAAATCAACAATATCATTTATACACACAGCAAACATCCAAGAAAAATAGACAGACAAGGCAAGTACCAATAGTGATATATAGTCAGCCACATTAAATTGCCACACTGGTAGCACCGCATAAGCGGCCACCATGCCAACCAAAATCATAAACATATAATGTGCTACGCGTTCTGGTCTGGAGTTGGCAAAAATCGCATTAAACTTATCTTTGAATGCTGACCTAAAATAAAGCACGGCCAACAAAACACTAAATATAAACCAAATTTTGGCAATTAGAAAATTAAAACCAATTTCAAAGGCGCTCAGCACTCCACTATACTCAAATGACGGATGTAGATTGTTGAGAATTGTGCCCGAATTGCTTAGCAGATGATTAAAATAAGCCAAAGGCTCTTTGAAGTCCGAAAACAAGAGATTCAAAATAGAAGGGAAGGAAAGAAAGAAAAATATGACAACATAGAGTACCAAGACAGCAGAGATGGCGCGCCAAATTTTGAAACTGCTAAAATAAACAAACAGCCCCACCAAGATCAAAATTATTGCTACTTCGATACGAATACCGATAGTGATCCCATAGCTCCCCGCAGGACCAAAGAAACTCAAAAATGAGATCAACAACTCTCGCGGAGTGTCAAACAAATACCCCATAGTGTAGCCTTTGCCTTTTGAAAAGATAAAATCTAAAATCGGTGCTATGAATAGAGCTCCAAGAGCAAGGACGCCAACCTGAAGTGAGAGATGTTTGAAGCTTGGCACAAACACTCTGACAAAAAACATAAAAACAAAAACAAAAGCTAGATAAAACAAAAAATAGTGCAAAATAGTAGAAAACTGGATTGAAAGAAAGCCTTGTCCGGAGGGGCTAGACAGTGTTTCTAAAAAAACTCTTCCCAAAACAACCCCCAAAACGCCCACTAACCAACTTTGTGGACTAATTGTAATTGATTCTAAATATGTTCTAATTTTGTTAATCATTAACATATTATAGCTCTTTTTTAATATGATATAATCTTCTTATGTCAACAACCGAAAAAGACAAAATTATTGCAAGCGCTCAAAGTCTATCTGATTATATTGTGGAGATTAAAAACCTAAACAACACAGCGGCGCCTTTGGGTTTTTTGGTGCCTCTCCACGAAACAGGCTGGTTTGACGCAATCGAAAAACAAGTAGAAAAGTTTAAAAATGCAAAGACTTTTTTTATTTTTGGTATCGGAGGATCAAATTTGGCAACCAAAGCCATTTTCGAAGCGCTCACTTTGCACAAACAAAATGAATTGAGAGTATTTTTTATTGAATCACTCGACCATAGGCTGGAGGCAGAGATTGTCTCTCATATCAACGACAAAATAAATTCAGCCGAAGATTTTACAATGATTGTAATCAGCAAATCTGGCAAAACGATTGAGACCCTAGATAGCTTTGAGCGAGTTTTTGAATTTGCTTCAGAAAAATTTGGATCGCCACAACACGATAGGGTTTTGGTTATATCTTCAAAAGACACCGAGCTTCATCAAATGTCACTTTCAAGAAACATGACCTTTGTTGAATGGACGGGCTCAATCGGTGGACGTTTCAGCGTCTTTACTAGCGCACATGCGACCATATCTCATCTACTCGGTATAAACGTAAGAGAATTATTGCAAAGTGGCAAAACATCTCTGGCTAAATATCTCGATACCAATGCAGAAGTGAACAGAGCTGCTTTTTTGGCCTCGTCAATTGCGTTGCATTACAAAAACGGCTTCAATATTTTAGATTTCTTTATTTTCAATGAAGAGCTTTTGTCTTTGGGTCAGTGGGTAAGACAGCTCGTAGCAGAGAGTTTGGGCAAACCAAACAAATCTGGCGAGCCGATAGGTATCACGCCAACTATTTCAATTGGACCCCGCGATCTCCACTCCCAACTCGAACTTTATTTGGGCGGACCAAAAAATCGATTTACTATTTTTATAAAATCAGAAGCCGAACTTAAAGACACTGTCGCCGATCAAACTTATGCCAACACAGCTGAAGCATATCAGACCAATGATTTACCATTTGAAAAATATGAAATGCCAAACACAACAGAGACAAGTCTTGCTGAATTTATGGTTTTCATGATGCTTACTGTAGTTTACATTGCCAAACTGCTTGACGTTGACGCCTTTGATCAACCGGCAGTAGAGGAATATAAAAAATCTTTAAACTTATAACCCCATAAAATATGAATTCAATACTGTTCGATATCGGCGGGACCAAAATGCGTGTGGCTTACTCAGCAGACGGTGAGAGTTTTGAAGCGCCCCAGACCATCAAAACCCCCGAACTTTATGATGATGGAGTCAAAGCTTTTGTCGACCTTGCTAGGATTTGCTCAAACGGTCGACCTATAGAAAAAATTACCGGTGGCATCGCGGGTCCCTTTGATGAACGAAAGTTCACTTTGGTTGGCAGTCCGAACCTCAAAGATTGGATCGGCAAACCTCTCAAAGAAGCCCTGCAAAAAGAGCTCCAAGCACCGGTCACGTTGGAAAATGACAGTGCAGTGGTTGGCCTTGGCGAAGCGGTGAGTGGTGCAGGTAAAGGTTTTGGCATTGTCGCCTATGTTACCGTCTCGACTGGTGTGGGAGGTGCCCGGATAATAAACGGCAAGATTGATGAAAAAGCCATCGGTTTTGAACCGGGACATCAGATCATGGACATAAAGAACGGCGACACACTTCAAAATTTGGTTGGCGGTCGCGCACTCGAAACAAAAACCGGTAAAAAACCAAAAGATATTACGGACCCAAAT
>CAZHJF010000014.1:0-10146 GCA_964532885.1 uncultured Candidatus Saccharibacteria bacterium | reverse complement strand
CGACCAATATATCCAATTCATCAAAACCTTCACCGAGTCCACGAGTATTATGACCAAAAATTTCTTTATTGTTATTCCTTACGATGCTTCGATTGTCAGATCCTCAAACACCTCTTTTCCTTGGAGTCGCACCAAAGCCGAGAGCCAAAAAATTGCCGAGGAGGATTTTGAAGAAAGAAGAAACCAGCTCGAACAACGCATTAGCGTGGTAGAGCAGGGGCTTGTCCGCTGTGGTGTACGTGTCGCAAAGTTAGGTACCGATGAAGTTGTTGAATTGTTTTATAAAATTTTCAACCCGGGCGAATCAGAAAAACCAATCAAAATTAGCTAATACGAAAATCATGCGAAAAATACAAAATTACAAAGAAAATTATAAAAAAATAATTCCAGAAAGTTTTCGTATTATTTCGTTACATTTCGTATAATTTTAGTATCATTATGTTTGATTTTTTCAAGAAAAAAAAAGAGGTTCGAGACACGCCAATATCGATTTTGCCAAAAGCAATCGAGAATGCTAGCGATTTGGAACTGCGCGATATATTAGCGCCAAGCGCTCTCAAGGTTAGTCCCAAAGAGTTAAATCTGGGTGAGAAGGTGGTTAGAAGTTTCTTTGTTATTTCTTATCCGCGTTTTTTGACTGAAGGTTGGTTTTCACCAATCATCAATATGGACAAGATGTTTGATGTTTCAATCTTTATTCACCCGATGGAAACATCAAAAGTCCTTCGAACTTTTCAAAAGAAAGTAGCGGAAGTTCAAAGTCAGATATCGACCAGAGAAGAAAAGGGTTTAGTGCGAGATCCAGTGCTCGACACTGCATACCAAGACCTCGAAAACCTACGCGACCAACTCCAACAAGCTCAAGAAAAAATGTTTGAGGTTGGTTTGTATATTTCGGTTTATGCCGACAACAATGACGATTTGGACAAAGTCGAATCAGAAATAAAATCAGTCCTAGAATCCAAACTTGTCTATGTCAAACCAGCGCTTTTTCAACAGGAGCAAGGTTTTGAAAGCATCTTACCAATCGCCAAAGATGAGCTTGGTGTACATTCCAAAATCAATTCTTCTCCTCTTTCGAGTATTTTTCCTTTTGTCTCTTTCGACCTAACCTCCGACAAAGGCATACTTTATGGTATCAACCGTCACAACTCCTCCTTGGTTTTGTTTGACCGCTTTTCATTGGAAAACTACAACTCAGTCACATTTGCCAAGTCTGGCTCTGGTAAATCATATGCAGTCAAACTTGAAATATTGCGTTCACTTATGTTTGATACTGAGGTGATTGTGATTGACCCAGAAAATGAGTATCAATATATGGCTGAAGCGATTGGTGGGCGCTACTTTAGTATTTCACTCAATTCAGACCATCACATCAACCCTTTTGAGCTACCAATACCCGCCGAAGATGAGTCGGCTTCTGGTGTACTGCGCTCTCAGATTATAAATTTGGTTGGCTTGTTTAGGATTATGATGGGCGGACTTACAGCCGAAGAAGACGCGATTATTGATCGGGCGATTACCGAAACCTATGCCCTGAAAGATATAACTCCTGATTCTGATTTCAAAAACGTTGAAGCGCCGCTACTTTCAGATTTTGAACTAGTCCTTGGTGGTATGGAAGGTGGGGAATCTTTGGCTCAAAGACTTTCCAAATACACCCGAGGTACTTGGGCCAACTTTATCAACCGACCATCAAATGTCGATATCAACAAAAAGTTTGTGGTTTTCTCAATGCGCGACATGGAAGATGAGCTCAAACCAGTCGCAATGTATATTGTCACTCACTATATTTGGAACTCAATCCGCAGGGAGCTCAAAAAGCGCCTACTTGTGATCGATGAGGCTTGGCTCATGATGAAATCAGAAGACACAGCATCTTTCTTGCTCTCGCTTGCTAAAAGAGGTAGAAAATATTATTTGGGGCTCGCGACCATCACTCAAGATGTTGATGACTTCATCAAATCGCCCTATGGTATGCCGATCGTGACCAACTCCTCAATCCAAATACTTCTAAAACAATCTCCAACCGTTATAGACAGATTACAACAAGTCTTCAATCTAACCGATGAAGAAAAGTACCTTTTGCTTGAATCTGGAGTGGGGGAGGGGATATTTTTTGCCGGTTTAAAACACGTCGCAATCAAAATAATTGCCTCTTACACCGAAGACCAGATCATCACCTCTGATCCGTCACAGATCTTATCAATCAAAAAAAATAAATTGTTAGAGAAATAGAATGCAGCAAGAACGAATCAGCAAAATAATGGGAATTTCAATGGTCATCGTGGCTTTTTGTGTTGATTTGTTTGAAATGTTGCTTGAATGGATGGGTATTGGGATTATGGGTTTTAGTACTCTCATATCAGTCTGCGCCTCAGTTGGTTTTTGGATTTGGTTTAAGATGTATGGTGTGAGTTTTGGTACAAGCCCTAGAAAGTTTGGTACCTATCTTACCACTAGCGTTTTGGAGGTGATTCCTGGTTTGGACGCAATCGGAGGTTTGATTTGGACCATCGGCATCGCGGCAACTGTGTATATGGTGCGTATGGAAGACAAAGGTCATGGTATAATTTCAATGAAGGCATCGGTAAATCGTATTCGCAGTTTTAAGGTGTCTCGTAGAAGTCTAGGTAATATTGTCAGTACCCCAAATGAATAAATATCAGTATTTTTTTTCAATATTTCTCATTGCAGCAATTTTGTTTTTGTTTAGCCAAAAAACAGAGGCCCAATTCAACGTCAACATCCCTGGCGCCCTCCAAAATGAGCTTGGTTTTGAATTGATACCATCTTATCCAGCACCATACCAAAATGTTTATATAAATCTGTCTCTTTACACCAACGATCTCAATTCGGCCAAAATAGTGTGGCTAAAAGATGGCAAAGTTGACCAAGAGGGGATCGGGCTCACACGCTACAGTTTCCGCACTGGTAAAGTCGGTGAAGAAATTCGTATTGAGGTGGTTATCGTTTTGAACAACGGTGTTTCTTTTAATAAAAACTTTACAATCAACCCCGCAAGTGTAGATATTGCATGGGAGGCCGACTCATACACACCACCGTTTTATCAAGGTAAGGCTCTACATCCAAGACAAGGACGCTTCAAACTTGTAGCCACTCCCGAGTTTTACAAAAACAACAAGCGTATTGCGCCAGAAAATTTGGTCTATAACTGGTCTTTGGGTGAGGACGCCCTAGAAGGGCAGTCTGGCTATGGCAAGAAGACGGTTATTGTTGATGGTAACCTACTTGGAGACACAGAACGTATTTATTTACTAGTTACAGACCCAAACAACAATATTTCCGCTGAAAGCTATTTAGACATAACCCCAACTGAACCAGAAATTTTATTTTATGAAAATAATTCATACTACGGATATTTGAGCGACAATGCCCTAACAAAAACTATTGATTTGAGTTCATCTGAAATACAAATAGTGCTTGAGCCTTATTTTATTACTCGCGATGGTAATTTGCTAGAATACAAATGGCGATTAAATGGGAGAAACGCAAGCGAGCTCAACAATTCACGTTCTGCAGTCTTTCGCAAACCAGAAGGGGAGGAAGGTGAGTCTTTGATACGAGTCAATATCAATAATTTACAAAAAATACTGCAGTTTGCCGATGAGAGTCTAAAAATTAGATTTACGAATTAAAATGAAAAGCGAGATTAAAAAAATAATAATTGGTTTAACAATATTTACGTGTCTTTTTGGTGGTTTGACTGTTTACGCAGTAGATACACCACCAAAAACAGACACCGCCCCAAAACAATATGAATACACTGTCCTCTCACCTTTGCCGGGCACAACCGAAGGCGAGTGTAAAAACGCTGGGGATCCGGGCTGCAAAACCAACCTCAAAACCTATATCGAGGGTTTGTTTAAACTTCTACTCGGACTTTCGGTAGTATTTGTGGTGATCAACTTCATTATTGGCGGGTTTCAATATATCACTTCCGCTGCCATGCCGGGCAAAAAAGACGGTAAAGAAAGGATAATTAATTCAATCAAAGGTTTGGTTTTGGTTGTGGGCGCTTGGATCATTCTCAACACCATCAACCCAGCTTTGCTCAAGGTTGACCTCACAATTGAATCCAATGAGATCAAATCCAACGCTGTGGGCGGATCTTTGGATATACCAATTCCTGAAGGTTACAACAAATGTGGCACTAATTGTGTCCAGATACCAGCCAGTCTCGCTAGTATTTCAACTAGATCTAACGGCATGATTGAAAATTCAACGCTAACAAAACTCCAAACATTTGACCGAGAATTGGAAAATGTTGGTGTAAATAATTGGATGATTACAGAGGCTTACCCGGCAACTAGAGCCCACCAAGACACATGCCACCAATATGGCACCTGTATTGATATGGCCGCGGTCCCAGACTCAAAAGTTAAGGATGTTGTTCTCGCTGCATCAAAAGCCGGCCTGCTTGCTGATTATGAGACCGCAGATCCAAACAAAAAAACCCAAATTATCAATGCATCTTGTGGTAGAGATCAGGCATGTATAAATCTACTTCAAGATAGAATTAAAGTATTTCCTCCAAAACTTAATTCCACCACAGGTAAATATGTAGACCAGATAACTGGAAATCATTTTTCTGTATATAATAGAAGTAGATAAACATGTCAAAAAAAATTATATTAATCATTGGAATATTGGTCATAATAGGTATAGCTATTTTTTGGGCTTTGAGTAGTCAAAACAAGACACCACAAGGAGGTGATAGTACTGTAGGTTTTTCAATTAGAGATTTTATACCTTTTGGCTCAAGTGAGACAAATGATAATGTAAACACAAACTATACAACCCTACCAAACAACACCCAAAACAACCAAACTGAGAGTACCCAAAACTCACCTATACCTAAACTCAGAAAGTTATCGAGCGAACCTGTCGCTGGGGCTGTTATCTTCAACAAAGGCACAACATCTATAGTTCGATTTGTAGAAAAAGGCACTGGCAACGTCTATGAAGCAAGATCTGATTCAAACACAATTAGCCGCCTTACCAACACCACAATTCCAAAAATTGTCCGAGCTTTTTGGTTGTCAGATGGGTCTGGTTTCTTGGCCCAAACACTCGATTCAACCCAAGAAGTGATTGAAACTAGTTTTATCAAAATATCTAATCCTATAAAAAGTGATTCGGCCGAAAACTTAACCCCATTTACAACCACTATTTCAAAACTCCAAACCGATATCAGAGAGATAGTAATCAATTCGGAGAATAATAAGATTTTGTACTATGTTATTGGTCAAAATGGATCGTTTTGGTATACAGCAAATCCCGATGGCACAAACAGAGAGTTGGTATTGAGCCACCCATTGACCGAATGGCTACTGAAACTGTTTACAAACAACACAGCTGTACTCCAAACTAAAAGCTCAGCTTCTTACACCTCATCAGCTTTTGTTTTGGATATAAAAACAAAAACCTTAAAAAGAGTTGGCGTGAGCGGTTTTGGTCTTTCTGTTTTACCAAATTACAACTTATCGCCATTTTTGACATCAGAGGGTGGGGTAATACCAAGTATGTTTATAATGAATGAAGAAACAGGCAAAAAAATCTCTACCAACACCAACACCATGTCTGAAAAGTGTGTTTGGTCCAAAAACAAACCTATATCTGTTTTTTGTGCAGTACCAACAAGTTTTGATAGAGCGACCTACCCGGATGATTGGTATAAAGGCAAAACAAACACTAACGATTCAATTAGAAAAATTGATTATATAAATGGTGTTTATTCAAATATTTCAGATCTTAGTTATGAATCTGGTCAAAAAATAGATGTGGTTCTACCCTCAATATCGAACGATGACTCTTATTTGATATTCAAAAACAAAATCGATGGCTTTCTCTGGATGCTCAACTTAAACTAGCTCTTTATCAGGGTAAGGCTCTGTTTATAATTCTTTTTGATGATATAGTCCTGAACAATGCCAACAACGTTGCTAGTGAACCAATAGAGAGCCACAACACCAGATATTTGCCACGAGACAAAAAATATTACTATCGGCATTGTAAATTTCATTTGTTTGGCCATCATCTGTGAGATATCTAAGTTTGATTGGTTTGATTTTTTTGGATCGACACCTCCCTGAACACTAAAGTGCATTTGCAAAAATCCACTTATAGCTGCAAGTAGAGCCAAAATCAGGCTTTTTTGGGATATATCAATCAAACCCAAAAAATTCATAGAAATGTTTTCTGGTAATTTAGTAAATGAATACAATAATTCATTATTTAGATTTGGTAGTCCGGATTTTAGGAATATATGATACAAAGAATAAATAATTGGTATTTGGATAAGCAAAGTTCCAATACTCGAGAGGGGATTGATTTTTTTGTCCTTATAAAACTCCATAACTTTTAACGCTTGAGTTTGTTTATCTTTGAATTTTTCTTTTATTTCCTTTAGTTCACCTTCGTATTCTTTCATTTTCAACTGCGCAACTGAGGCCTTTTTTGACATCGGATACAAAATTATTTTTACCAAAATTGTCAAAATAACAGCCGCCACCCCCGCATCAACGTTGGTACTGCCAAGTATAAATATGAGTACATTATATAAAGGCTCGTAAACAATAGTTTTTATAAATTCAATCATTTTGTATCAAATTAATTTTCTTAAACACATCTATCAAGGCTATCTTGGCAACACTTGCATCATTGTATACGATTTTACATGTTATCTGAAATAAGGTTGGTTTTTTGGTCTTTATGTTCAAATCTTTAATTAACCTATAACCAACCCTTCTCATTTTATTTCTAATATTTGCATCTTTTGCTGTTTTTTTGCTAACAGAAAAACAATATCTATCCTCTACACCCGTATATTTAACACCTCTAACTAAGAATGTTTGATTTGAACCCAAAAAATCGGCTTTTTTGAGCAAACCGAATAATTTTCTTGGTATTCTTTGATTTTTAGGAAGCATTTTTAAACCGAAAGCTTTCTTCTACCCTTTCGAGCTCTACTTTTTAACACCTTTTTACCTGAGGTGGTTTTTGACCTTTTGAGGAATCCGTGGGTTTTTGATCTTTTTCTTTTTTTGGGTTGATAAGTTGTTGACATAAAATTAATTTGGTTACGTTTTGTGTTATCCACTAATTATTAACACATTATAAACATTTTTAGAGTTAAATACAAGTTCCATATTTCCCCCAACTCTATATAATACTGTGAACAGTAACATAATCGTTAAAATCTATGGATACAAAAGAATTGTGGAATAAGGTTTTGGGCGATATTGAGGGCTCAGTTTCAAAGGCAAATTTCGCAACTTGGTTTAAAGATACAAAAATATCTGGTTTCGATAACGGTATTGTATATCTAAGCGTTCCAAACACTTTTGTACAAGAATGGTTACATAAAAAATTTCATCCTCTTATTTTAAAATATCTTCGCACATCGTCTGATTCTATTCATAGTTTGGAATATGTAATAAAAGAAGATATCAAACAAAAAAACCAATATATACCAACAAAACAAGCTAGCGCCACCAGAGAATTACCTTTATCAGAATTTTATGTCAACAAAGAGGATAACTTAAATCCTCGTTACACATTTGAATCATTTGTGGTTGGACCTTTCAATGAGCTAGCTTTTGCGGCGGCTCAGGCGGTTATCAAAAACCCCGGTATCGCTTACAACCCACTCTTTGTTTATGGTAGTACTGGACACGGCAAAACACACCTTATTCAATCAATTGGTAACGCTATTAAGGCTGTAAATCCAAATAAAAAGATATTTTATTTTACTTCCGAAAAATTTTCTAATGATTATGTGAGTTCGGTTCAAGCAAACAAAGTTGCTCACTTTAAAGATAAGTACAGAAAGTATGATGTTTTGGTAATGGATGATATACAATTTTTATCAGGTAAAGATAAGACTCAAGAAGAACTTTTTCATTTATTCAACACAATGAAAGATAACAATAAACAAATTGTTTTCTCATCTGATAAACATCCTAATTTTATTACCGGTTTAGAAGATCGTTTAAAATCAAGGTTTTCTGCTGGTATGGTGATAGATATACCAGCACCAGACCAAGAATCGAGGTTGGCTATTATAAATGCCAAATGCGCCTCAATAAACCTATTTTTAGACCCAGAAATAACAATGTATTTAGCTGAGTCTATAAAGGGCAACATTAGAGACATAGAAGGTGCTTTAAATTTGATTGTTTGCCAAAGTGAAACAAAAGGTAGAAATCTAGCTTTAAATGAGGTTAAAGAATTAGTAAAAAACAATGTAACTCAAAAGAAATCTATTTCTCATAAAGAAATAGTCAAAGTTATTGCTGATTTCTATAAAATCGAAGAAGAGATTATATACGAAAAAACACGAAAAAAGGAAGTTATCAAACCTCGTCAAATTATAATGTATATTTTGAGAGAGGATTTTAACATTTCATACCCTTCAATAGGGGAGAAGTTGGGAGGTAGAGACCACACCACAGTCATTCATTCATGTGAAAAAATAAAAAATGATATTAAAAGTGATTTTAATTTATTAAAAGAAATTCAGGATATCAGGTCAATAATCGGTTGATTTGGTGTGGATAAAATGTGTAGATATAGATAAATAATTTTAACTAAATGTGGATTAATTTAAAAAAAGGTGGATATCTAAAAATTATCAATAATTATTCACAGTTATTTATTTTTAAGTTTTCTTTTAAACCTATAAATATAAACATATTTTTAAGTTATCCACATATCAACAATAATATACTTTTAAAATCTTAATTTATATGAAATTTGAAATAAACAAAACTAAATTTGAGCTGGCTGTAAACAAACTTGTTCGTTTGACTCAAAAACAACTAACACTGCCTGTTTTGTCTTGTGTCTACCTACTACTTTCTAAAGAAGGTAATCTTATACTCAAATCAACAAATCTAGATTTGGGTATGGAAATTGAGATAAAAGTGAAGTCTATCGAACCTGGGGTCGTTGCAATACCAGGTAGTGTATTATTGAACACATTAAGTAATGTAAAAGATGAATTTATAAATATTGAATTAATTAATCAGAATATAAAAATAAAATCGTCTAATAATTCTTTTTTGATTAAATGCTTACCTTATGAAGATTTTCCTTCTATACCTATTTTGAAAAGTGATACAGTAATCAAGTTGCCAACAGGAGAATTTTTGAATGGTTTGAGATCTGTTTGGTATAGTGCATCAGTTTCCTTTGTAAAACCAGAACTTTCAAGTGTTTATGTTTACAAAAATGATGATTATCTATATTTTGTAGCAACAGATTCTTTTCGTTTAGCTGAGAAAAAAATACACATTAAATCAAATATTGATTTCTCAACAATTCTAATTCCTTATAAAAACGTTTCAGAAATAATAAAAATATTTGAGGATTATAAGGGTGATATTGAGATTGTTTTTGATAAGAATCAAATTGCTTTCAAAAACAATGAAATCTACCTTGTTTCGAGGCTTGTGAACGGATCTTTTCCTGATTACAAACAAATTATTCCAAAGAACCCCACCACAATTTCAACGGTTCTTAAGAGTGATTTGATAAATTCCTTAAAGGCATCAAATATATTTTCTGATAATTTAAATCAAGTAAAAATAAAAATAGATTCAAAATCAAATTTATTAGTTCTTGAAGCTAAAAATAATGATATTGGGGAATATAAAGATACAATCAGAGCCAAAAATAGCGGGGACGATATTGAGCTCAATTTCAATAGCAAATATATAAATGATTGCTTTCAATCAATAAGCTCAGAGAGTATAAACCTATCTTTTGCTGGAATTGGCAAAGCTTTGATTATGCAAGGAAATTCAGACAACAGTTTTATGTATATTGTGATGCCAATGAATAGATAAATTATTGTTATGTTTAATATTTCAAATTTTTTTGATAAGTTTAAAAAAATTCAACAGAACAACTTAAATACAAAAGAATTTATTATAGAAATAATAAAAAATAAATTAAATATCGAAATCAAAAAAGAGGATATTGAAATAAAAAACAGCCAAATAAAAATAAATTGTAATCCGATTGTTCGTTCTGAAATATATATGAGTAAACAAAAAATAGAATCAGAATTATTGCAGAATAATTTTAATCTAAAATTTAAATAACTCAGTTTACGCTATA
>CAZHJF010000013.1:9973-10264 GCA_964532885.1 uncultured Candidatus Saccharibacteria bacterium | reverse complement strand
TACCTCTTGGGCCTGATGCTTATTAGACCAAAAATCGACCTGTTGCATTTGGGCCTCTAAAAGCTCGATCTGCTTTTGCAGGTCGGCGGCTTGGGTATCAGTTTTATCCCCAGCGGTCATGGGGTGATTATAACAGATGACAAACTTGGAGCCAGCGGTCGGGATTGAACCGACGACCCCCACTTTACGAAAGTGGTGCTCTACCAACTGAGCTACGCTGGCCGGCTTCACCATCATAATAAAAATTGGGAAAAAAGAAAGCCGGCACGAGTTGTGCCGGCTGCATAGGTA
>CAZHJF010000013.1:0-9963 GCA_964532885.1 uncultured Candidatus Saccharibacteria bacterium | reverse complement strand
ACCGTCAGTTCTGGGTCGTCAGGGCGAGCAGGTGCTCCCAGTGGTCGGCCGTGATGACCGCCAGCCCCAGCTTCTCGGCGTTGTCCGCGATCTGCCGCACCAGAGCGGGAGTGAGATCACCAGGCTTGAAGTGTCCGTTGCTGGACGCCTGACCGCGACGGAACTTGCGCGGCCGCGGCTCCCGGGGCAACGAGAGCTTGCGCTTCAGGGTCGCCACACTGCAACCCATCGCCTCGGCGATCTTCTCCAGCTTGTCGGGTGAGGGACGGACGCGATCGCGCTCCCAAGCCGACCAGATTGATCCGGTGACCCCGACCTCGCCAGCGCATTCGCTCTGCTTCTTGTCCAAGCCAATCCGCTTGGAGGAAAGAAAGTCGCCGAAACTGCCCGACTTGGGTCCACGTTCGCCCGGTGCCCGTGCTGATCTTGGTGTCATGTTTACCCTTTCAACGGTAAAACGAGAAAAGAAAGATCGGAAACGAACCAGCCCTAGATCTATCACATATTAAATTTAAAGTCAATAGTGAGCCGTTGCCCGGAATTGAACCGGGGACCTACTCCTTACCATGGAGTTGCTCTACCAGCTGAGCTACAACGGCAACGTTCGTATCTTAATATATTCCTATCTTTTCTCCAAGTAGACGGTCACCGTGCGGCGGCGGAAGGCTCGCCCATGAGAGCGGTGCTTGTGGGACTTCTCAATCTTGTGGAGCTCGAACTGGGGGCTGAAAAATTCGTCCAACTCCTCGATCGTCCAGACGTGCTCGTAAACGCCCAACTCGGGGTGAATGTAGGCATGGGGTTCGTCGGCTGGCGACTGGCGTAACATCCGACGAGCATGGTCGTCATCCTCCAGCAAAAATGACTTGAAGAAAAGCCAGCCGCCCGGTTTAAGGACGCGGTAAATCTCGTCGCGCAACTGCGTGCGCTCGGCCGATTTTAAAACGTGAGAACTCATCATGTCGAGCACTAAGTTGACTGACTGATCCGCCTCGGGCAAAACGGTCGCTAGCGATCGCACGGTAAACTCGAGCGGCAGGCCAGCGGCGGCGGTTTTGGCCAGTTTGATCGCCTCCGCCGAAAGATCAAAACCGCCGCCGCGACACCCAAATTCCTTAGCTAAATAAATTAGATTGCGGCCATTACCACAGCCCAAATCCAAAACTCGCGTTAAGGGGTTTAGCACTTTGCCGCCATAATTACGCTCCAGCCAGCGGGTAAACTTCTCCAAATCATCAGCGGGCACGGTCGAAATAGCCAAATGTGTTGGCCGTTTATATTCCTTATTCCAGAACTTTTGATGGGGGTGGCGCGCCTTCAAGGGTGATTGTAGCCAGTCTAACAGAAAAAACTGATTAATCTACCCCCTGAGGTTATTATGAAAAACGCCCCGATCTGATCGGGGCGACTAGAGCACAAGAGAGGTTGGTTATCGACGCCTCACCAACAGCAGGCATCCAACCATCAGAACACCCGATAAAGGCTCCGGCACTAGAGCCACGCGAAATCCCTCATCGGCATACTGGTCACTCTGGGTGCCACTCGGAGAAGAAATCCAGTGCCATCGCGCCGACAAGCGCTCCGCATCGCTACCAAAACCGCCACCCCTGAGGGAAAACTGGTCTGCCCCCGTCTCCAACATCTCGGAGACATTTCCCCCTTGATCATAGGTGCCGTAGGCACTGGGACGATCGTAATAACCCGTGACAGTAATTTGTTGCAATTCGTAGCCATAGTTGGCCTGAGTGGTATCCATCACATCACTCATCGTGGGATATGCCCAGTAGTTACCGGTCACCCCATCGTTTTTGTGATAGGCGGCCTTGTGCCACTCATTCTCGTTCGGTAGTACCCAGGTGGCATTTGGCGATCGAGTGACTTGAGCCAGTTGAGCCGCATAGACGGCGCCATTGATGTAATAGCTACCACTCTCAGTCGTCGCGAGAGTTTGTTGTCCTACCGGCTGACCATTGCTCAACCAGTTCACAAAACGCACGGCATCCGCGAACCAGACAAAGTTGATGGGAGCATTTTCGTAGCCAGGAGGCACGATGTACACATAGCTCCCCAAGACGCCACTACGCTGAATGGGCATCCGAGAACTGTACAGCAGGTACGGATCATTCTTCCAAGCCACACTCCTCAAAAATTGAGCGTATTGGCCGACCGTCACCTCGTACTTACCGATCTGGTACTGGTAGTCCACCCTTCCGACCGTGGCAAGCGGCCCATGGTTTTTGCCATTGATCACCCCGCCGACCAGCTCCCCGGAATTGCCGGCATTGCCGATCGTTACCATCTCAATACTCACGGCAAGCAACTCGCCCCTAGTGAGCATGAACGCCACAACAATCCCCAGCAGCAAACGGAAGTTTGTTCTCATCGGTTAACCTTTCATGAATTGTGGAAGATCCAGAGAAACCCAAAGAACCTCTTTGGGTACAACCGCTAAAATGATACATTACTAGTTTAAAGTTGTCAAAGGAAATTTTCTTAATTTTAAGAGACCTCATCCTAAGCGCAAATTACCCAAGTAGAAAGATCTTTTGGGTAATTTCGAGGCACTGCTGGTTAAATTATGCTTGAATTTAATCGGCGAAGCGAATGGCTCAATATTGGAAAAAGACTAACGGAATACTAATTAGTGTGATGGATTTCAATGAAGTTTCAGGGAGAAGCAAGAGAATGATGAAAGATCAGAAGCTATTCTCAAACGTAGAAAATAAGTTTAATTCCAATCCCTCACATAGTAAAACCAGTGCTCGTTAATCTTTTTAATAAAAAGATACTCGTTATTTTCAGTAAAACCGGTTGAATTTTTTTGTTCGTAGTATCGTAAACCCTTTAATTTATCTTCGAGCTCGACAGATTTCTCATCATTATTTTTACCCACTCCACTAAATTTATACTTTTTCATGAAATTAATGTAATACTCGTATTCATCTTTCGAAATATGCTCATGCTCCAAAACCGCATCAATATTGGAAAAATTTATTGATACGATGTCCGGGTACTCTCCCTGGCTACAAGTCCAAGGTGTATCTCTCTTCTCTGGATAACGACTGCAACTATTTACGCTTTCCGTTGTACTAAAAAGACCAACAGATGATTGAATATTATTTATAGAATCTTGATTGAGAAATCGCCCTGCAAAGCTATTGAATTCTTCTTTATGAAGGGGAAAATTGATTCGGATCCGAAAAGCATTCCCTCCTAATTCACCAACAATGTAGTAACCAATAATTACTAATGCTAAAACAATAGATGTAATAGCAATTATTTTTTTGAATGAATATTTTTTCATTTCATTTATTAATAGTTTAAACCATAACCCTGAATAATGTAAGTTTTATCAGAAGAAGGATCACCGAATTGACCCGGATGTGTAATCGTCTGAACAGCGCCGCCGAAGAATAAGAGTGTACTCTCACTGTACCCTGCTCTTTTGCCAACATAACCATAATGAATATTTCCTGGTGCATCACCCAAAACTTCTTGTGCATCGTAAACGTAACTTGTTGCTCTTTGCCCACCGCACGATGATTTTTGACAGAATACACCACCTTCTACACTTGATCCTTGTGATTTCAAATCCCACTTACCTCCTTCTCTGAAATTCCATCCAAATTCTACTGACCCTATACCCTTTGCTGCTGGGGTAGAATTCGACGCACCAGAACCTGCGACTACTGGTCCTTGAGCTTGTGCTCCATGTGATTGATTCACACTGTTTAGGGATCTTGTAATATCTGGAACTGAACTATTCGGCTTTAGGGTTTGACCCACATAGATACGGTCAGGATTGGATATACCGTTCAGATCAGCAATTTGCTTAATAGAGTAGTTTGTTTCGTTTGCTCCATTAATCAAACCTCTAATCTTAGACAGGGTATCTCCTTTTTCAACAGCTCCAGTTTTTATGCTGTATAGACCCAATGGATCTTTATAGATAAGTGGATTGTTCCTTGCATAGCTATAAGAGTTTAGTTGCTGAGGATCTGCAAGTAGCGCTGATGGTAGTTGCCAGAACATAGGATCCTGACTAATAAACTGCCCTCTCGACCCCTGGTAGTAACGCGCATTCATGTAATTTAATTCTGTATTTGTATCATGAACAGATCCCGCAAATTTATGTGGAGTATCGTAAACAATTTGCTCCTTAAGTCGGAGACTGCCGTAAGGATAGTAGTCTAGTGTTTCTTCTAAAAACCCGTCCTCATCAATTACCGTAGTTGGTCCAACTAGGTGGTCGTCATTCATATAATGAACGCGTTGAGTGGGTCCTCCACCCCCTCTACTCAATAGCGGCTGGTCAGTCACAATGTCCGCCACAAGTAGATCTCCCAGATAAACATGTTTAGTAATACTTTCAGCTGGATTATAGACTACACCCTCCGTAACTGTTTCGTATCCTGGGGAAATATAGTAAGTGTAGACCGTGCTAATGGCATCCTTTTGAGTAACACGATCGTTGGCCTCTGCCCCCAAGCGAGATGGCAGATAGGTATAAGTAGTTGTAGCAATACCATTGGTACTGGTCGCTAAACGATTTTGATAGTCGTAGTAGTATGTCCACGATGAAGCGGTAGCCACATTCCCCGCCCGGTCATAGGAAAGGCTGGTGGTGCCGACACCGGTAGCCGCTTGCGGATTAGCATAGCCTGCTAAAGGAGTAATAACACCAGAGCTCATCTGCTCTAATGATACGGTAGAGGGGTACCAAGCACAAGTTTAAAGCTGGACGAAACTATGACTATACTTTGCGCGGTCGACCGGACTTGAACCGGCAGCCTTTCCCGTGACAGGGGAATGCTCTAACCAAATTGAGCTACGACCGCATTATTTTTTTGATCAAACTCTCAAAACTTCACTGCGTCAAAGTTAGGTACGGGCGGGTAACCAAATTGAGCCCTGCCCGGCTGGCCAGACGGGTACGACAGCAGCGTAACTAACGTACCAAATTTCTCCCCGTTTAACAACGAGGCGGGTGTCGGGAGTGGGGGTTGAACCCACGACCCCAGGCTTATGAGTCCTGTGCTCTACCAACTGAGCTACTCCGTCGTTCTTTCGACTTCGGTGGCATGATTTGCGACATGTGACGTGTCGAAGTGTTGCGGGGTCTGGAATCGCACCAGAGCCTCAAGGTTATGAGCCTTGCGAGATACTTCTTCTCCACCCCGCTATATAGAACCAAAAAATGGTTGCTCGGAGAGTATAACAAAAAAGCCTAGATTTGCAAATATTCTAGAAAGGTATAGTGTAGATAAAAATGAACTTTATGAAAGGAATAGCACTATTTGTTATGGTTTTTTTCATTAGTTTTAATGAAATAAAAGCCCAAGTCTTTTTAGAAATTAATGGGAAAAAATTACTTATTCTCGACCCTCGGGATACATCTATAAATGAGCTGGTCGAGATCCCCTGTCTAATTGATGGAATCTCAATAGATCTGGGAAAAACTAATTTTACAGTAATGTATGAAGATTTTTTAAACAAAATCTTTGGTGTAGAAATGAGAGTCGGTGAAAATTGCTTTTACTATAAAACTGGTGAGGGCTGGAAAAGATGGGTGAATAATGAAACAGGGTATCAAAAAATCCCACATAGAAAAATAGCTTATTGCTCGGACTGAAAATCCGGGTTTTTTATTTTTTTAAATATAATCAAACTCCTTAAAAGCTCTCTCGAAATGAGTGATGGCTTCTTGTGTGTCTGCATAAGAAAGTTCAAACTTTGATCCTTCGTGAGCAATCTTGTTTCTAACCAAGTGTCCCTTCCAGGCATCTTGGACAGTTCGGAAGTGGGCTGGAGAAGCATTCTTTAGCTTTTCACCTAGAGTGTCTCCAATAAATCCCTTCTCTTCCATCATCTCTTCAAGCATCAAATCAGCCTCAATAATCGCAAGTCGTCTGTCACTTTCTTTTATTGACTCTGCTTCGGAAACAATCTTCTGCCACTGAGTAGACTTTGATGGGGCCATTGCCTTTTCCCGAGGAATATAAACCTTCAATCTGTCGGCAAACTTTTTGTCTTCTTCCTTTCCACGAATATGCGAATAAATAATTACATAAATCAAAATAATTATAATTATTGTCGCAAGAACAATAAACCATCCAATCCCCGAACCATTACCAAAGAGTGCGTTTAGTATTCCGTGCCAAATAAAATTGAGCAGTTGATACAATTTATAAAAAACATATTCGAGGTTTAAAAAAGTTGGGTCAGCGAAATTTATTCTTGATAAAAAAGGAATCAAGATAAGGAGAGCTATTATGAGACCTAGACTTGCTGCTGGCATCTATTCTTTTATTTTCTCAAATTTCTGACTAAAAGCAATAAGAGAAGAGTCTTCTCTGTCACTAGCCATAAATTGGATGTCTAATGGAAGCCCACTTGAGGATGTTTTATTTGGAATCGATACAGCTGGGAAACCAACAATGTTTGCTGGCACAGTGAAAATGTCTGATAGATACATCTGAAGTGGATCGGATTTTTCTCCTACACGAAAGGCTGGAGACGGTGTCGTTGGGGTCGCAATAACATCCACGGTTTTAAATACTTCAAGAAGTTCTTTTCTAATTGCACTTTTCATATTTATCGCCTTCTTGTAGTAGGCGTCATAATATCCGTGAGATAGAACATAAGTTCCAAGCATTACTCTTCTTCTGGTTTCTGGTCCAAATCCTTCTCTACGACTCTTGGTATAAGTTTCGAACAAGTTCGGTGCGTGAACACGAGATCCATAACGAATCCCGTCAAAACGAGAAAGGTTCGTAGAAACTTCTGCTGGCATAATTATGTAGTAAACTGCCAGAGAATATTCTGTTAGTGGGAGATCTATTGGAACGATAGTGTTTCCTTCTTTTTCTAATTTTGAAATAGTCTCTTTGAAGTTAGCGAGAGTTTCTCCATCAATTCCTTCTCGTTCAATCATTCCCCAGGGAACACCAATCTTCTTGAATTCTTTTGTATCTTTATTTCTCAAATTTTCCGGAATTGAAGTTGCGTCATTTTTGTCATAAAAAGAAATTGCATCAAAAACTATTTTTAGGTCATCAGAATTTTTGGTCATTGGACCTACCTGATCGAGTGAGTTTCCCATGGAAATAATTCCAGATCGAGAGACACTTCCATATGAGCCCTTGTATCCAACAACTCCACAGAATCCCGCAGGTTGTCGCACAGAGCCTCCTGTATCTGTTCCTAGGGCAAATAAGCACATTCCTGAAGCGAGAGCTGAAGCACTTCCCCCAGAGCTTCCTCCGGCAACTCTTGAAGAATCAAACGGATTTTTTGTAACACCAAGACTTGAGTTCTCTGTTGAGCTTCCCATCGCAAACTCGTCCATGTTGGTTCTTCCAATCACAACAGCCCCCATCTCTCTCAACTTTTTTATTATTGGAGCAGAATAAGTGGCAGTATGTTTAGAAAGCGCCTTTGAAGAAGCACTAGCAATATGACCTTCGAACAGAATATTATCTTTTATTGCAAAAGGAATTCCGGTTAGAGGTGTTGCCTTCCCTTCCGCGATCATTTTGTCGGCATTTTCAGCTTGTTCTTTTGCGTCAGAAAAAACTTCTATAAAAGCAAAGAGTTCACTATTTCTATCTTCAATATTTTTCAAACAAGCGTTGAGTAAATCAACAGAAGAAAACTCTTTTGAAGAGAGAGATTTGTGGGCGGATGAAATTGTAAGATTTTTTATATCAATCATATTCTATAAATTACAAAACTGAAGGAACTTTCAAAGCGTCCCCATCATGATCTGGAAATTGTTTTATTATATTTTCTCTACCCGCAAAAGGAGTAGCCTCGTCTACCCTCCCGACATTCCGAACATCAGAAACAAAGTCTGATTCTGGAACATCCACAGAGCGGATTTGATCAATGTATCCGAGAATTGAATCAAAATCCTTCTTCAAGTCTTCCATTTCCTGTTCAGTCATGTCTATTCTAGCTAGCGTCGCAAGCTTTTTTATATCGCTCAATTCCATTTATAGATTATAGCGTATTTTTAAGCTTTTTTCATGACCTGCCCCGCCACTGCGGTGATTTGACATTTTGATACTTTCTGGTAGATTTAAGAAAAAATTGTATTTATGAAAATATCAGGAGAAAGTTTTTTAGGTTTTGTAATACCTTCAATACCATCAGGAACCACTTCTTTTAATTCCTCTTCTTATGGGGAAGTAGACCTTATTACCTCTATGTTGAGAGGAATCTGGCTTACAATAAACACAGGAAGAAATTCCGATGAAAATAAATTTTTCAAAATAAAAATTCAGGGCATTGGAGAAGTAGATGGTGAAGCTGGAATCGGATACTACCGTGACTCTTTGTTTGTATGGGGTATATGGAAAAAGGTAGGAGAGGATGAAACTAATGATTTTTTAGGGGTAGTTAGTGGGTATAAATCAGGAAGTTCAACATTTTATTTAGACTTACATCCTAAAAAAATATCTGCAGAATAGATCTGCAGTTTTTTATTTCGCCAATTTTAGGAATTCTGCTTCGTTTATTGTTTTCACACCAACTTTTTTTGCCTCGTTTAGTTTTGATCCAGCATTCTCCCCCGTCAGAACAAAACTTGTCGCCTTGGAAACTGAGCTTGCAACCTTGCCACCATTCTCAATTATTATTTTCTTTGCTTCTTCGCGAGAAAGTGTCGGAAGTGTTCCAGTTAGGACAAAAGTAAGTCCTGTAAACTTCCCAGTCGCTTTTTTATATTCCTTTGGCTTCACACCATTATCGATAAGTTTTTGAACAAACTTCTGGTGATATGAGTCGGAAAGATATTCTAAAATACTCTCTGTTACTGCCGGACCTATATTTTCTATCTGATCCAAATCGCTTTCATTTGCATTTAAAAATTTCTTCAGCGTTCCAAAATGTCCCGCGAGGTCGCGAGCAGTCTCTTCTCCGACGTGAATTATCCCTAGTGACACAATAAACCTGTCGAGTGTCGGATTCCTTCTCTCTTTTATATTACCTACAATATTGCTTGCAGATTTGTCTCCAAATCTCTCTAGTCCTGACAAATCTGCTTCAGTTAGAGTAAATAAGTCCGCTCCGTCAGATATCAATCCTTCGTCCTGAAGGCGCTCTATTATCTTTGGCCCAACAGTGTAGATATCAAACGCATTTACGAAATGAACAAGACCCCGAGTGCTTTTAGCCTCGCAACGTTTGTTTGTACAATAGTACGCGACACTTTTTCCACCCTGTCCTTCCTTTTTCTCAACTTCCCCTCCACAAACAGGACAACTCGATGGCATTTTGAAATTCCTTTCTTTTCCAGTACGAAGTCCTTTCAAAACTTCAACAACCTCAGGTATAACATCTCCCGCTTTTTGGATCACAACAGTGTCGCCTATTTTCAAGTCTAGTCTCTCTATCTGATCCATATTGTGAAGAGTTGCTTTAGAAACTGTAGAACCTGAGACAAGTGTCGGTTCGAAGTGTGCAAGTGGAGTAAGAACTCCTGTGCGACCAACTTGAACAGTGATGTCTAAGACTTTTGTCGTAGCCTTTTCTGCTGGATATTTGAATGCACACATATAACGTGGAGCCTTGCCCACAACTCCGAGCCTCTTTTGAAGAGATGTTTCGTTTATAGAAATCACAACTCCGTCGGTTCCAAAAGGAAGGCCCTCTCGAATCTTGGAAATACTTTCTACAAACTTTTCTAGCTCTTCCACACTCTTACATTTCTTCTCGTGCTCACTCACAGGAAAACCAAGAGAGAGTAGAAGCCTGTGCTCATCAGAGTGGAGTTTTATTTTTTTATTATAATCGTCTGAAAGTTGTGCGATGTCGTAGGCAAAGAAACTCAAGTTTCTTTCTTTCGCAATACTTGGATCTAGTTGGCGCATACTTCCGGCCGCGGCGTTACGAGTATTGGCAAACTTCTGTTTCCCTTCGCCCTCGTTTTGTTTGTTTAGCTCAATGAGAGTACTCTTCGAC
>CAZHJF010000012.1:0-10271 GCA_964532885.1 uncultured Candidatus Saccharibacteria bacterium | reverse complement strand
CGCGTCAACTCTCGGCAATGTAGGTGATGCATTTGAAGAAATTTTACCGCTGTTGTTTTGAATAGCGCGGTTTTGGATAGCGATCTTGCCATAAAGGTTGCGTGCAACTTCAAGCATTCTTTTCACTACTTCCATGGCTTGACTGTTGAAGGTGGCGTTTACAATTTGTCCTGCCGAAGTACCGGCATAGGTCACGGTCTTGCCCGATGAGTTGTTTGTAACTCCTGCACTGGTAACTATTTTACCAGGGTTCACACCACCAGTGGTAGATTTGCCGGCGTTGGTCGGAGTCCAATTGGCGGCACTGCCCGAGCCAAAGTATTGAGTTGCGCCAGCGGTGCAGGTGTGAGAACCAACAAGCGTGCCTGATTTGCCCTCAATACCGTCTACTAAGGAGCAAGGCACCGAATACCACATCGAGTTGATGTTGAAGCCCGAACCATAAACGGTTGTCTTGCCAAAAAAGTTGTCATGCACTTCTATACCAGCTCCACTGCCTTTGTAACCAACTAGAGTTTCGGGTGAAAAGCCGGTTTGGCCGTTGATGGTGCAGTTGGAGAAATACATAGTCTCAGAACCGACCGGAGCGGCGTTTACTGCCTTGACCGATTCTCTTTCTTCGACATTGCAGGTGATGTTGTAGCCTCTAGCTCTACCCTCGCTTTCAGCAAGCCTTGCGCATCTTTCGGTTGCCGCTCTATCATAACGCAAGTTGCCGGTGCATTGTTGTGAGCTTGGTGTGGCTGGAGCAAGTGTTTGTCCCGCTGGAGCGCCACCGCTTGTAGTGGTTTCTGTATCTGGGTTTTGACTCGAAAGTCCACCACCCCAAGATTGGTCACAAAGACTTGCTTCATTGACACACGAACCGTTGTTGCATTTGTAGGGGGCAATAGTTGGGCAAGTGTTGGACTGTGCTTTGGTGTTGGTACCAAAAATCATCAGCGAAAAAACAAACAAAAACACCAACAATGTAAGAAATTTATTATTAATCATATTTTTAAACTATTAATGATACTCTTAATGGATCCCATCGGGACTACAATCATAATACAACACTGCACCTTCCAATGTACCAAATGTTCCGTCGTCAACCTTTTTTTGAGCCTCGGCTTCAATGGTTAACTGACTGACGCCAACACAGTCTGTGTCGTTTGGTCTCACGTTGGTCTTGGGTTGGGCTGGTTGAGCTTGACCTCCACCCACAACATCTCTTGGGTCAATCAGGTTGTCGACATCTACTCCATAATTGGCTGGATCGGGTGGCACGTCTAATATAGATGTGTCTGTGGTGGCACCAAAATAATCTTGGATCGGGTCGCCCGGGGTGCGGCCAACCAGTCCTGATGTGAAAGTAGTACCATTGTTGGTATTGTCTGGTTTGCTCAGGCTACTAAGTCCTTTACCTACACCACCTACTACTTTTGTTATGAGTTGATTAAGTAAAGCACTCACAATCTCATTGATTTCGTCTGCGGCGGCGAGCTTTTGATTGCCAACACCCAAAACTTCATTCAGTTTATTCTCTATGACTGACCCAGGTGTCGCTGTCCGTTCTTCGGCGCAAACAGGTTTTACATTGGCCGCTTTTTGCATCGAATCAAATTCATCATCCTCGCCCGGCTCTGGACTATCTGCTGGGGTGTCTCTCGGAATGCCGTTTTCATCAAAAGTGTCACCGACAATTGCTCCCAAATCAGCAGGAGGATCACCGGGTACGGTCCACCTGGCGCATTCCTTGAAACTCATGAATCCTCGGCCAGCCAAAAGCTCTTGTTGTTTATAGCCTTGGCGAGTACTAATCTCGGTTCTCAATTGGTTCTCTGCTAAAAGATAGGCGCCAATTGGATTTTGAGTCGGATTTTGGGTCATGGTAAAAAATTTATCCCAACCACCTTTGTTGAAGTCATCCAAAAAGTCCTCCATGTTGCCAACTGCGTCGGTCAGTTTACATTGCCAAATACGATTGTCTTGAATGTAGTTTTGGGCGAGTGTCAAGCGCACTTGAGCGCTAATTGGTCCGCAAAGGAAATTTAGATTTGGATTGGAGAATATGTATTGACCAGCAATTTTGTCTCCAATGTCCTTATAATATTTTGCTGGATCGGTTACGAAAGCTGGTTTGCCTTTGAAACCAGAATTGATCCAATTGACTGTACTTGCGGCCATGCGTTCGATCACGAGGTTTACAATAACCCAAGCGACAGTGTCTAGACCGTAATCTTTGATTTGGGTAGCAATATTTGGCACAAAGTTGCCTGGGTCCCATGTTATCCATTGAGCTTTTGCTGTCCTTGCGGTCAGGGGCGACAAAAATAAAACAAAAACCAAAATAAAAGAAATAATTTTGTGAGATAAATTAGACATCCTTTTGTAAATTATATGCCATAGAGTAAGTAGTAGCCACCACTGCCCTGTTTATAAGAGATTTTGTTTTGGGTCAAAAAAAGGCCAAGGGTTTGGATTGCTTTTATATAAGAACTGCCGCTTGCTTGGTAAGCTTGCATACCAGTTAGTCCACGCATTGGATCTTCAAAAACCTTACTCATTTCGTTGATTGAGGCTGACATGGCCAAAAGATTGTTGATCATATCGGTGTGGACTTTTTGAAATTTTATGGGTACAGGCATTGATTTGAAATCTTCAGCAATTTTTGCATAAACTGAAGCTATTTCTGCAAGCTCTGAAATTTTTGAAGGATCGCGATTTTCAACTGCATTTTGGATTATTTGTAGTTCGTTTTTTGTGTTCTTTGGTTTGTTGCTCAAGAGTATATTGCCAATACGGTCTCCATACTCAGTCATAGTTTTGGTGCCGTTGTCTGGTATCAATTTTAGAGACGAGGAATCAATTTTTTGGATGCCAGTAGAATCAAGATAACCTAAAGTTTGAGAAATAAGGTTTTGGGCCGCAGTAGAATCTAATTCATTGTTTTGTTTTAATACAAGATAGTTGGACATGAGCGATCGAGAAACTGTGTCGGTCAAGGTTTCTTTGGTTGTGCTACTCGAATTTTCGAGTTGTGACAAATCCGAAAAGTTGCCACTCACAGAAACAACACCTAAATCTTCTTGCCAATTTGGGTTTTCTGGTAAGGATATTTTATCACCAACAAAAAGAGTGTTGATATTTTGCACTCCGGATTTTACTTTGTTTTGACCAAAAACAATTATGACGGTAATCATAATGCCAATAATCAGTACTATAAAACTCTGAGCTTTTTTGCTCGGCAAAGCAATCATGTTTTTATTATATCAGAGAGTAAGAACAAATTATTGAGAATAGTGGAAAATTGGTCTAAATTTTTGAGTTAGAATGAATCGCTTGTGTCAATCTAAACCAGTCTTCCAAACCCAAGTCTTCAGCACGTGATTGGGGATTGATACCAAGAGTCACAAACACATCATTTTCAAATCGAGGAATATTTGAAGTATCTTTAAGGTTGTTGATCAAAAATTTCCTAGGGTGAGCAAATCCAGCTCGCAAAACTGCAAAAAAATGATCTTCGGACACACTATATTTAACAAAATTATCTTTGTTTATTGTCCTGATTGCAATGATAGCTGAATCAACCTTTGGCGCGGGGAAAAAACTACCAGCCTTGATAATCCCGCCAAAATATGGCTTGCCATAAGCCTTTATCGAGATACTCAACAGGTTCTCTCTGGTTTCTTTTTTTGAATTTTGAGACCCGACAATGCGTTTAGCTACCTCTTTTTGGATAACAAAGGTTATGCTTTTAGGTTGATGAGGTGAGGATAAAAATTTCTTGAATATCGCACCGGTGATGTTGTAAGGAATGTTGCCAATTAATTTGGAGTCGTCAGTGGATGGTTGGTAGTCTAGAATGTCAGCGTTTATAATTTCTAATTTGCCAGTATGTATTTCGGGTGCAAATTTTATTTTTAGGCTTTTTGCTAGTTGATCATCTTTTTCGACAGCGATTACTCTCTCTACTTGATCAAGTAATATTTTAGTCATGAGACCTTCACCGGGACCGATTTCTAAAACCGTGTCAGTCGATTTAAGCTCTGCAAAATCTACTATTTTTTGTAGAATTTTGGTGTCTCTTAAAAAATTTTGCCCTAATGATTTTTTTGGTTGCATATTAAAATTCGATATGTAACAAAGGTTTGTGGCGGGGGGTGTAGTCCAAAAATTCTTTATCAATGTACTCTTCTGGTACGTCAAAAACAAACTCTGAAGGAATATTTACATTGCTTGAGCCAAAAATGGTGCGAGTTTGAGCATAGGAGAGAAAAAGTTTTTTCTTGGCGCGCGTGATGGCTACATAAAACAATCTCCTTTCTTCTTCGGAGTCCTCCTCACTCAAATGCTCGTCTCGATTGTGTGGAAAGAGGCCTTCTTCTAGACCAACAACAAAAACATAAGCAAATTCAAGGCCTTTGGAGGCGTGCACGGTCATGAGGCGCACAGCGTCTCTCGTCTCGTCGTCGCTGTCCTGGTCGCTTTGAAGAGAAATTTCTTCCAGCATTTTTTCGATCCCCTCTTCGGGCGGCAGGCCGTCATAACGCATAGAGAGGGCGACAAGTTCTTTGATGTTTTCTTTGCGCTCAGTGTCTTCTTCTGATTTCGTGAGAGCGCCAAGCATGCCAGATGACTCGGCAATATGCCAAATCGTCTTTGAGGGTCGATTTTCTAACGCAAATTTGTGAATATTTTTTATCAATTGGAAAAAAACATTCAACTTAATTCTCATGTTGGTCGGTAGACTATCGACCTTACCTTCTGCAATTTTTATCAGTGTGGTTTTGCCGATACCCCGCGGTGGTACGTTTATTATTCTTTTCAAGTCAGCCACACTTTGATTGTTGAAGGCAAGGCGCAAGAAAGACACGATGTCTTTGATTTCTTTACGTTCAAAAAATTTGGTACCCAAGACCTGATACTCAATATCGGCGCCGAGGCAAGCCTCTTCAAGGATGCGTGACTGAAAATTGGCTCGGTACAAAACCGCAATATCAGAGTAAGCTACACCTTTTTGTCTCAATTCTTTGATTTTTTCGACTACAAATTGAGCTTCATGTGATTCATTAAGAGCTTCAAAAAGACCAATTTTTTCACCAACTGCATTTCTGGTAACCAGAATCTTATCCTTTCGGTATTTATTTTTTTCAATTATTTTATTAGCGACTGCAAGGATTGTTTGGGTCGAACGATAATTTTCTTCAAGCACTACAAGCTTTGCTTTGGGGTAATCTTTTTCAAAATTGAGCATATTGCGAATATTGGCACCGCGCCAACTATAAATATTTTGGTCAATATCACCAACCGCACAAATGTTGTGATGATCTCTCGCCAAACATTCCGCCAAGTGATATTGAACCTTGTTGGTGTCTTGATATTCGTCGATATGAATATATTTAAACCTTGAGCTGTATCTCTTTCTGATCGAATCATTGTTTTTTAGAAGTTTGGTTGATTCAACTAATAAGTCATCAAAATCCAAAGCGCCTTCTTTGTTGAGAATTTCTGAATAGGTGCGCCACACTGCGGCTACTACCCTACCAAAGTTTTCATTACTCGCTTGTTGTTCATACTCTTCTGCTGTAACAAAATTACCTTTTTCTTTGGATATAATAGACAAAATTTTACCCGGGTCATATTCCTTCGGGTCATAATTATTTTTTTCCAAGGCTTCTTTTATAGCTCTTTTGGAATCAGCTCGATCGTAAATACTAAAGTGTTTGGGCAACTTTAGAAGTGAGGAATTTTCTTTGATGATGTAAACTCCCAAACTATGGAAGGTTGACACAAAAGGTTGTGAACCGTCAGATATTATTTTATCGCGCGATTCATTATTTAAGAGTTTTTGGATGCGCTCACGCATCTCTTTGGCAGCTTTGTTGGTAAAGGTCACAGCGAGGATCGACTCCGGACTCACTCCCTCGCGAATTAGATGCAATATTCTATAAGTGATAGTTTTGGTTTTGCCGGCACCCGCACCAGCGAGGACAAGCAAAGGTCCTGAAGTTGTTAGGACAGCTTTTTTTTGTTCCGAATTGAGCTCGTCTAGAAAATTCATCTATCAAATATAACACAAGATTGGACACATCGGTTTTACACAATCAAGTTGACTCCAGTCGTCGTTCGTATAGAATTAAATGGTAGATTGTATAATTTCTGCAAGGTATGTTATGGCTCAACAGAGCCATTATTTCAGAAACTCTGAATTACCATTAATCTTAGGCTTATTTTATCTGACTATAACAATCCCGATTCAAAAGGTCCTTATTTTCAAACAAAAAACGGGAAAAATAATAATTTCATCTTACTTTTTGTACTAAAAAGATTTTTAGCTTTAGTGCTTGTTTTGCTATTGCCAATTTCGGTTTCTGCTGGTCTATTGGGGGCACTAGGAAGTGTCTTTAGTCGCGAGTCAAGCACTGAAATGTTGTCCAAAAAGAATGTCCAAACCATGAATTTGATTGCGTCAGCTTCTTCGCCTCAATTAGAACAAAACACATACGAACCGTCGTTTGATAAAAATGCCTTGGTTGCAATAGCTGCTCCTGCCGAGTTTGATGCGACTAGTGCTGTAGCAAAAAATCAAAATAGTGACCATATTAGTGTTTATGTCGTTCGTGAAGGAGATACACTTTCTCAGATCGCCGAAATGTTTGGGGTGACTGTAAATACAATCAAATGGAGCAACGATCTTGAATCCAACGTTTTGAAAGAAGGCCAAAACTTGGTCATATTGCCTGTTTCTGGAGTAAAACATGTTGTTGTAAAAGGTGATACCGTTGACACAATTGCTAAAAAATATAAAGGCAATGCTGAAGAAATATTGGCTTATAACAATCTTGAAGACAACAAATCTTTGGAAGTTGGCAGTACAATCATTATTCCTGATGGCGAGATGGTTAGTTCACCAAAAAATTCTTCTGCTAGTAGTTATGCTGGCAAATTAGCCTCAGGTCTAAAGGAATACATTGGCTATTTCTTGAGACCAATAGTTGGAGGCAAAAGAACTCAGGGTATACATGGTTATAATGCTATCGATATTGCCGCTCCGATCGGTACACCGATCTATGCCGCGGCTGATGGAGAAGTTATCATTAGTCGAAGTGGTGGCTGGAATGGCGGTTATGGTACATATATTGTTATCAAGCACGATAATGGCACCCAGACTCTCTACTCACACAACCAAAGCAATGCTGTCTCTGTAGGCAATGTGGTTAAAAAAGGCGATATAATCGGATACGTCGGTAATACGGGCAAAGTTACTGGACCACATTTACATTTCGAAGTTCGTGGAGGTAAAAATCCATTCTAATAAAATAGCTATCCAAAAGGCCTTTTTTGTGCTAAGGTGTTAGCGTTAATAAGTAACAAAAAAATTTGTCGACATATAGAATAAACAATCAGATTCGGGCTGGCGAAGTAAGACTCATTGGTCCAGAAGCAGAAAATTTTGGCGTCGTCTCTCTTGCGGAAGCGCTTGAAAAAGCCAAGGAATTCAATCTAGACCTTGTTGAAATATCACCAAATGCTAATCCCAGGATTTTAAAAATAGTTAATTACGGCAAATTTTTGTATTCCGAAAACAAGAAACTCAAGGCCGCCAAGGCCAAAACGCACGTAGTTGAGGTCAAAAATATTCAGGTCAAGGTCGGTACAGGTGAGCACGATCTTTCACTCAAGGCCCGCAAAGCCTCGGAATGGTTGAAGGAGGGTCACAGGGTAAGAATTGACCTCTTTCTGCCGGGCAGGACAAAATATATGGACCAAAATTTCTTAAAAGAAAGAATGGATCGTGTATTGAAGCTTATATCCGAAAATTATAAACTTTCAGAGGAGCCGAAAAAGAGCCCAAAAGGCTTGACCGCTGTGATTGAAAAGGCTAAATAAACGTTTGACAATTATTTATATTCGTGCAAAATGATATAGCTTTGAAGATTAAATAAGGCAAATTACTATAGAATGAAAACAAATAAATCATTTCAAAAACGCATCAAAGTGACCAAAAACGGCAAACTTGTTACTCGCAAAATCGGCCAAAATCACTTTAATGCCAAAAACAAAACAAGAACCACGCTTCGTAAACGACGCACTGTTTTGATTGAGATGACCAACAAAAACCGAGGACGTTTTCTAAACAACGCGTAAATATTTAAATTATTATAATACCATGGCTAGAGTAAAAAAAGGACAAAATGCGCTCAAAACAAGACGAAACGTCTTGAAGCAAGTCAAAGGCTATCGCTTTGGAAGAGGCACCAAAGAAAAACAAGCATATGAAGCTATTGCTCATGCGGGTACTTATGCCTTTGCACACAGAAGAGACAAGAAGGGCGATTTTCGAAGACTCTGGACTGTTCGACTCAATGCCTTTTTGGAACAAAACGGTCTCTCTTACAGCAAATTTATTGATTCTCTTAAAAAGAAAAACATAGCTTTGAATCGCAAGGTTCTTTCTGAAATTGCTCACGCCAGACCGGAAACATTTAAAAAGATTTTGGCCAAAGTTGCTTAAAATATAAAATAAATAAAAACCACTCAGATAAATTTGTCTGAGTGGTTTTTATTTTGACATTATTAATTGTATTGTCAATAATTTAGCCTATCCACAGATACATAGTCAAGGTATTGCTAAAAAAAGGCTATAAATATATACTTCTCTCTGTGGAGATGTTCGTATTTTTGTGGAGTCGAACTTACTAGTTGTATTTTAAAAAAAATGAATAAACAAGATCTTGTAAATGCTATCCAGGAAGTACTTGGTGGCACAAAGGTTCAGGCCGAAGAAGTGATGGAAACAGTTATAAGCAAAATCACTGATTCCTTGAAAAAGGGAGTTGAAGTTTCGATTGCTGGGTTGGGTATCTTTTCAGCCAAGACCAGAGCTGCAAGGACTGCACGTAATCCTCGCACAGGTGAATCTGTAAATGTACCTTCAATGAAAGTTCCAAAGTTCAGAGCTGCTAAAGCTTTGAAAGACGCCGTTAAATAATTTGTTTAACGGTCGAGCAATCTAATCAAATAGTTTGCCCACTTAGCAAAAATCCGCCCTCGGGCGGATTTTTGCTTTGTTGAAAATTATTTATTTGCATCTATTTCGGGATAATTAAAAGTAATAAATAATAAATTAATTTTATCTTTAATAAAAAAAGCAGTATTGAAATTAATCAACACTGCCCAATTTTTGAACTTTATGAATCTTGGTCGGTTTGGTTATATGATTTTGATCCAAAACATACCAAACCTCCGCTTCAATCAATTGACCGGAAAGGATTACAGGTAGCCAGTCTTTGTCTGAAGTCATCATTTTTGAAAATGGCAAAGCGTTGATTGGGAACATCGTTGGCTCGATCATCTCTCTACAGCTCTTGGGCTCACCCTCCCATGTCAGTAGTAAAAAAATATGCACTTCAACATCAAATTTTCTGCCATCAGCTTTTTGATTATGAAAGGTGACTTTGCCAACATACTCAAAATCTTCTAAAGCGGCAAAACAGCCCGACTCTTCTTCAAATTCTCTGCGAGCCGCTTCTCTGATAGTCTCCCCTTTTTCTTTGGCACCACCCCAGCCGTTCCAGAGTCCAATTCCAATCTTCTTGGTCTTCTTGGCTAGTAGAACTTTACCATTTCGAATGGGATAAACCAGAGTAGCAATTGTTTTTTTCTTTCGTAAGTCCATACATCCTCTCTGTTATTTTTACTACTTTTAACCCAAAAAGTGAAGCTCTTATTACAATAGTCTTTTGGAACGTAAATAAAGTTAGCATCAAGAATCTAAATATACACAAAAGAAAACACTAGGTTTTAAGGCCTAGTGTTGTGTTGTTTATTTTTTTATTTTAAACAGACTACCGATCCCCCGCCGGCGCTTGTGCGCGGCGGCCAACCAGACAGGGTTGGCGACTGTGGTCTGCGTTGCGCTTGCGCGACGCTCGCCCTACGTCTTTGGCCGGGCGTAGACGGCAACTCTCTGACTATCGAACCTTGTGGTGTCGATCGGACCAGAGTGTCTGACGAAGTGCTCTGCCTGTGAATTCCCAGATTCTCCGGGGTTCACTTGCAAACACTATCCAGAAGATTTCGTTGCCATCCGCATCGCGGCTGGTCAACTCTTCATTTCTAGCAAGACGTATAACGTCTTTCGCCCTTTCTCCACCTTCTACTACCACGACCTGATGGCCTTTGTAGTTTCGGACAGAGAAGTTCGGACTGGGGGCATAGTCTGTATACACTATTGTCGCCTCCTTTGACGACACGATAAGTATAGCATACTAAAGGGCTTTGTCAAT
>CAZHJF010000011.1:0-10657 GCA_964532885.1 uncultured Candidatus Saccharibacteria bacterium | reverse complement strand
GTGAGAAGGCTTTGGTGAAGGAATGGCAAAGGATTTTTGAGAGACACCCAAAACGCTCTTTATATGATATCTCCAAGCTCATTTAATTGGGCTCAAAAACTAAACCCGCGTGGCCATATGGCCCGCGGGTTTTTTGTGAGCTGTTAGGAAGTGTTGACGCAGAAAGAGTTATCTGATAGTCTAGAGCGGTGCCCGTTTGGGGCCTTTTTGTAGGTAAATACATTATATTAATGGCAAAGAAATCAGTCATCGCAAGATCGCTCAAAAAGCCGAAATTCAGCACTCGGGTGGTTCGACGTTGTTTCAAGTGCGGAAGAGGCAGGGCGTATATGGGAGATTTTGATCTTTGCCGAATTTGTTTCCGTGAATTGGCCAATGAAGGTAGAATACCAGGCATTAAAAAATCATCGTGGTAAGTTGAGCGAAGCGAAATCCTGAGCAATGCGAAGGATCATCGCCTAAGTTCAAAACTGCTTCGAAATAACATGAATACAGACCCAATCGCAGACTTTTTAATCAGACTCAAAAACGCTGGATATGCTAAAAGAGAAAGCATATCGGTACCTTTTTCGAATATGAAATTGGCTATTGCTGAATTGCTCAACGAGAAGGGTTTTATCGGTGAAATAGTAAAAAAGGGCAAGACGCCAGCCACAAAATCTCTCTCGATCACTCTTTTATTTGACGAAAACCGCGCGCCTCGCATTACCGATGTGAAGCGTATTTCCAAACCATCGCGCAGATTATACGAAAAATCAAAAAGCATTACTTCTTATAAATCTGGTTTTGGCATGACGGTACTTTCAACCCCAAAGGGTATTATGGCTGATATGGATGCAAAAAAAGAAAATGTTGGCGGTGAAATATTATTTAATATTTGGTAATACTGCAAAAAATTAAACTAAAATGAGTAGAATTGGCAAAAAAGGCATAGATATACCAGAAAAGACAGAGGTCTCGGTAGTTAACGGTTTGGTCAAAGTGGTTGGTCCAAAGGGCACACTTGAGCGCCTTTTCCGTCCAGATATAAAGATTACCATCGAAGGCAATCATGTAAATGTAGTACCGGTAAGAACCAACAAACAAACGGCTGCTCTTTGGGGCACCTACGCTTCACATATTCACAATATGGTGATTGGCGTAAATACTCCTTATGTCAAAAAGCTTATTCTCGAGGGGGTGGGTTTCAAATCTGAAGTCAAGGGTGATAAGTTGCATCTAGCGCTTGGTTTTTCTCATCCTGTTATCATCGGTATCCCCAAGGACATTGAGGTCAAAGCTGAGAAAAACTTAATTACTTTTACCGGTATAGACAAAGAAAGTGTTGGCAGGTTTGTGGCTGAGGTGCGCGCTCTCAAAAAACCTGAACCATACAAGGGTAAAGGCTTTAGATACGACAATGAGGTTATTAGACGCAAACAAGGCAAAAAATCAGTCTAAAATTTTTACAGTATTTTAAGATAAAAAAATGGATACCAAAATCAAACAAAAACAAAGAGGTCGTAGGCGTAAGCGTATTCGCGCTAAGGTTTTTGGTACAAGTGCAAGACCTAGACTTTCGGTTTTTCGCTCCAATCGTTATATATCAGCTCAGCTTATCGATGATTCTAAAGGGCTCACTCTAGCTGCGGCCACGAGCAAGGGTGCCAAGGGCAAAACTTCCAAAGAAAGAGCGACTGATGTCGGAGCTTCGATCGCCGAGCAAGCCAAAAAGAAAAATATTTCTCTTGCAGTCTTTGATCGCGGAGGCTATATTTACACCGGTTCGGTAGAGGCTTTGGCTGAAGGCGCTAGACAGGCAGGACTACAATTTTAATATCTCATGACAACATCAACCGAAGAAAACAAAATAGAAGAAACTTTAATCCCTGAGGCAATCGAAGCGGAAGTTTTGAAAGAGGCTCTACCTGAAGAGGTGGTGGCTGAAGTAGCTCTACCTAGAGAAGAGAGCCGTCGTATGGGAGGTGGTAGACGCAAAAATGAGCGCAAGCCATCACGTCGACCAGAGCGAGCCAAGCAAGAATTTGATAACAAAATCATCAGTCTACGTCGAGTGACTCGTGTGGTCTCGGGCGGTAGAAGGTTTAGTTTTAGCGTAGCGGTAGTGATCGGTGATCGTAAGGGTCGTGTCGGGGTAGGTCTTGGTAAGGCGGGGGATACACCGATAGCTGTTGAAAAAGCTGTGCGAGATGCCAAGAAAAACATGATCACTTTGAAATTGCATAACAGCAAGATACAGCATGCGGTTGAGGCTAAGTATTCAAGTTCAAGAATTTTGATCATGAAAGCTCCGGGCAAAGGTATTGTTGCCGGCAGTTCAGTTCGAAATGTGCTTGAGCTTGCTGGTGTGAAGGAAGTCTCGGCTAAAATTATTTCTCGTTCCAAAAACAAAATCAATAATGCCAGAGCTACCCTCAAGGCTCTCCAAATGCTCAAAGTCAGAAACGCAAATTCTAAAATCACAAAATAAGCTTTAGACTAGAAAACGATGCAAACACACAATCTAAAAAGAAATACAAGCAATAAAAAATCTCGACAAGTTGGTCGAGGTGGTAAACGCGGTAAGACTTCTGGACGTGGTACCAAAGGTCAAAACGCTCGATCTGGACACAAGAAACGACCAGAAATGAGAGATATTATCAAACGCATACCAAAATTGCGTGGCCGAGGCAAAAATTCTCTAAAATCACGCTTTGCTGATATGGTGGCTATCAATCTCTCAGCTCTAAATTCCAATTTTGAAAATGGCGCCGAGATCACCCTTGCTGTTTTGGTAGAAAAGGGACTTTTGTCTAACCGCAACGGCAAAGATATGAAAGCCAAGATCTTGGGTAAGGGTGAACTTCAAAAATCTTTGACTATAAAATCTTTGCCAATATCGCAATCGGCTCGCGAGGCTGTCATAAAAGCCGGAGGAAAGGTAGAATAGGAATACTATGAACTTCACTCATAAATTAAAGTTGATTTTTGGTGACCCAATTTTGAGGGGTAGAATATTGTTTACCCTTTTTGTTCTTGCTTTATTTAGAATCATGGCCGTCATCCCGATGCCGGGTGTCGACCCTTTGAGACTCGAACAATTCCTTTCTGGCAATGATTTTTTTGGATTGCTCAATATTTTTTCTGGCGGTGGACTTTCAAATCTCTCTATTATCATGCTGGGTGTGAGCCCTTACATTACTGCCTCGATCATTATGCAGTTGCTTACGGTTATGTTTCCTAAGTTGAAGGAAATGTATCAGGAAGATGGAGATGTGGGCCGAAAGAAATTTAGCCAATATACGAGACTCCTCTCGGTGCCTATGGGTCTAGTTCAAGGTTTTGGTTTTATTACTCTTTTGAAAAACCAAGGAGTCTTGGGCAGTCTTTCATCTTTTGAACTTCTTACGAGTCTTGTGGTGATCACTGTCGGTTCATTACTTCTTATGTGGCTCGGCGAGCTTATAACAGAATTTGGAATTGGTAATGGGGTCTCGCTTATTATCTTTGCTGGTATAGTCTCGGCTTTGCCGGGAGCTATTAGTCGTCTACTCCTTACTTTTGACGCTTCGATGCTACCTTCTTATATCGGTTTCTTGGCGGTAGCGATATTTGTGGTTTGGGCCGTGGTTTTGATTACCGAGGCGGAGCGACCAATACCTATTACTTACGCCAAACAGGTGCGTGGCAATAAAGTCTACGGTGGTGTTTCAACTTACTTGCCACTTCGAGTGAATCAAGCTGGTGTGATACCGATTATTTTTGCCCTTTCGTTGCTACTTTTCCCTCAAATGATCGTGAGATTTCTTTCAAATGTAAACAATGAAATGATTCAAAAAATCTCAGCTTTTGTGTTGTCCTTACTTGCCAACCAGACATTTTATGCGATTGCATACTTCTTGTTGGTCTTTGTCTTTACCTATTTTTACACTGCGGTGACTTTTGATCCTGATCAGATATCCAAAAATCTCCAAAGAAGCGGCGCCTTTATCCCCGGAGTTCGTCCTGGCAGTCCTACCTCTACACATATTGCAAGAATTTTGTTTCGAATAACTATGGTGGGAGCTCTGTTTCTAGGTTTTATCGCTGTCTTACCTCTTATCGTACAAGGGCTCACGGGTATCAGCTCTGTCGCTATCGGTGGTACTGGGCTCCTTATCGTGGTTGCTGTGGTGATCGACCTACTAAAAAAGATGGACGCTCAGCTATCGGCAAAAGAGTACTAGTTGTGTTAGACTTTAGGCATGAAGCCACAAACTTTTATATTTTTTGGGCCTTCTGGCTCAGGCAAGGGCACTCAAGCCAACTTGCTTATTGAAAAGCTAAAACAGATTGACCCTGATAGAAAAGTCTTGTATCTAGAGACTGGAGGTAAGCTGCGTGAATTTTCTAATCAAGAATCTTTTTCTGCAAAGAAGACCAAAGAGGTTATAGAATCAGGTGGACTTATGCCTGAGTTTTTGCCTATTTGGATATGGTCACAATTTTTTGTGGACAATATGACTGGCGCAGAGCACCTTGTTGTAGATGGGATTTCGAGGAAATTGCATGAAGCTTGGATACTAGACACTGCACTACAGTTTTATGAGAGAGTAGAGCCGGTTGTGATTTCAATAGTCGTTTCTCCAGAGTGGGCAACTGATAGACTGGAAGAGAGAGGCAGGGTAGATGATAAGGCAGAAGAAATAAAAAGGCGGATGGAGTGGTATGAAAAGAGTGTGAAGCCTGCCCTAGAGCATTTCAAATCAAACTCGTATTACAAATTTATTGAGGTAAACGGTGAGCAAGATAGGGAGGAGGTACATAGGGAAATATTGGAGAAGATAAATTTATAAAACAAAACTTATGCCGATAAGATACAAAACCGAAGAAGATATTGCTAATTTGCGCGAAGGTGGCAGGATCCACGCCCAAATACTCAAACAGGTAGCAAAGAAAGTTAAGCCAGGCGTAAAATCCGATGAGCTAAATGTTTATGCAGAAAAATTGATTGATGAGGCGGGTTGTACTGCGGCTTTTTTGGGCTATCAACCGGTTGATGCCAAGAGGCCCTATCCAGCCTCGCTTTGCGTTTCGATAAACGAAGAGATCGTGCATGGTATACCAAACGAAGGCGCTAAGATACTTTTTGAAGGTGATATAGTGACGCTTGATTTGGGTCTGGTCTACAATGGTCTTATTACTGACGCAGCGATCACTGTAGCTGTCGGACGGATTGATGAAAAAGCCGCGACCTTGATCAGAGCAACAAGGGAGGCTCTCGATAAGGGCATTGCGGCTATGAGAGTAAGGGGGCACGTTGGTGATATTGGCGCCGCCATTATGGAGGTGGCGGTTAAGTATAAGCTCGGGATTATCGAAGGTCTTTCTGGACATGGTGTAGGCTTTAGTGTGCATGAGGAGCCTTTTGTGCCCAATCGCGCTAAACGCGGTGAGGGGCCGGAGCTCCGACCGGGGATGGTGATCGCAATCGAACCGATGTTTAGTTTGGGTAGTAGAGATATCAAAAAGATGCCAGACGGTTACACCTATATCACACGCGACAAATCTCTCTCCGCCCATTTCGAGCATACGGTGGCGGTCACTTCAACTGGTATTGAAATACTTACCAAATAACCAAATTTTGTAATTATCATTTTTTAATTTACAATTTACAATAAATTATCAATTATTTAATTTTCAAAAATGTCTCACCCAAAAGAAGATAGGACTCTCATAGTGATCAAGCCGGACGGTATACAGCGGTCTTTGATTGGGGAAATAATTAAGCGATACGAAAGAGTCGGACTCAAGCTTGTTGGTATAAAGATGATGGTGCCAACAGAAGACTTTGTCGAAAAACATTATACTCTCAACCCAGAGTGGCGACGCATCACTGGAGAAAAGCGGATCAAGGCTGCACATGAAGCGGGGGAGGTGCCACCATCGGAAGATCCGATCGAAGTTACCAATATCGTACTCAAAAAATTAAAAAAATACATGACCTCTGGCCCGGTAGTGGCGATGGTTTGGCAAGGGGCGCACGCTGTGGATGTGGTGCGTAAAATAACAGGAGGCACCGAACCGCGGACGTCGGACATCGGCACTATTCGCGGCGACTTTGTGCTCGATTCATACTTGATGGCCGATAGCGACAATCGATCGGTCAGAAATTTGGTGCACGCTTCAGGCACAAAAGACGAAGCTCTTATGGAAATAGAACACTGGTTTGATAATAATGAGATTACAGATTATCGCCTTGTCCAAGAACAAATCCTCTACGACGTCAACCTCGACGGCATTTTGGAATAGCCAAAACACCCTAAGGGGTGATATAATACTCTCAGAGTCGTTTGGATATTTTCTAGATTGCACTTTTTTAGGGAGATTTATATCTCAGTTTCTCGATGATACTTTTCTATATTGAAATCATTCTGACGGATTCTGGTGCGATCACCCACCTTAATTTTACAATTAGGGAATTATATCAAGCGGCTCTAATACAAAACCTGCCTTCGGGCAGGTTTTGTATTATGTTACAATTTGAGCATGTTCAAAAAACCTTTATTTAAAGAAACCGTCTTTGTTTTTTTTATTATGCTTGTCATGCATCTTTTGGCTCTGAAGTTTTATCTGTATTGGACAGTTGGGGAGTATGACTCGGTCTTGCATTTTTTGGGTGGACTTTGGACCTCACTTCTATTTTTGTGGTTATACTTTTTCTCTGGAGTTTTCGCACCAAAATCTAGAACTCTGTTTAGTTTTTTTGTCGTATCAACTCTCAGTTTGGTACTCGTGGGTGTCGCCTGGGAAATTTTTGAGTTGTTGACCGGACTGACGTTTGTTCAGTGGTCAGATTACTTTAGCGACACAGCCTTGGATTTTGTGATGGATTTTTTTGGTAGTGTCGTCGGCTTTCTCTATGCTTATATTCGAGAAATCGAAAATCAAAATATTCCCCCAGAAACAAATGGATTTAGTAGTTTAGGTGATAACTAAAAATGATATCAAGCAACAAAATAATTTTTTATGGTGGCGTGGGAGCAACGACGGGTGCCAATATAATGCTTCAAGTAGGGGGTGCTAGTCACAGATTAAACATCCTTGTCGATTGTGGCATATTGCAAGGTGTAGACAATGCCTCGAAGATAAATTCGGAACCATTTGCTTTCAAGCCAAGCGAGGTTGTTTTTTTGTTTTTGACTCATGCCCACATGGATCATATCGGCCGGGTGCCAAAGTTGGTGCGTGATGGGTTTCTTGGTCAAATAATTTCTACTCCGGAAACGCGCGAACTGGCCCGACCTCTGCTAGAAGACGCACTGAAAGTAATGCAAAGCAATGATCCGGAACATATTTTGTATGATTCAAACGATATCGCAAAAACATTTACACTTTGGGAGACCAAAAAATATGACGAAGAGTTTAAGATTTTTGAAGAGGCAAGTGCCGTATTTCAGAACGCCGGACATATTTTGGGCTCTGCTATAGTCAATATAAAAATCGGCGATAAAAAGTACGCTTTTACTGGTGATCTAGGTAATTCACCTTCTCCACTTTTGCCCGATACGGACCTGATTAAAAAAGCAGACGCAATTGTAATGGAAAGTGTTTATGGTGACAGAAATCACGAAGCGCATGAAATCCGAGATGCTAATTTGTTGAGAGTTTTGAAAGAGGGTATCGCAAGGGGTGGAGCGATACTTGTACCAGCTTTCTCTGTCGAAAGAACCCAGGTTTTGTTGTACGAAATAAATAATTATATAGAAGAAGGCAAATTGCCATCAGTGCCAGTGTTTGTCGACTCGCCTTTAGCTGCAAAAGTTACGGATATTTATAAAAAATACAGCGATAATTTCAACGAGTCCGTCAGAGCAGAGATAAGAGCCGGAGATGATATCTTTAATTTTCCTAAACTCGAGATCACTCGGTCAGTTTTAGATTCAAAATCAATTTACAATAAAACCGGTCCAAAAATTATTATTGCTGGTTCGGGTATGTCTGAGGGGGGTAGGGTGGTGAGTCACGAGGCAAACCTTTTACCTCATGCTGAAAATACTTTGCTACTGGTTGGTTATCAATCAGTTGGCACCTTGGGTCGTCGACTCGAAGAAGGCGAGAAGGAAGTAAATATAAATCATCAAAAGATCAAAGTTCGCGCGCGCGTCGAAGTGATAAAAGGTTTTTCATCACACAAAGATTCGGACCACCTATTAGAATTTGTAGAAAAGTCTGTCTATGGTGAAAATTGGGACGGAAAAAATACTGCAGAGGTTAAAAAACCTAAAATATTTGTCATCATGGGTGAACCCAAAGCCTCTCTTTTCCTCGCTCAGCGGATCAAAGAGTATTTAGACATCGAAGCCATTTTTCCCGAGGCGGGCAAAGAATACCCTATCTAGCAAACTCGAGGGTGCGGGATTCGCGGATGACGAGGACGCGGATTTCGCCTGGGTATTTGAGCTCGTTTTCGATGCGGATAGCTATTTCTCTAGCTATTCTTTTGGCTTCTAAGTCACTTACTTCTTGTGGGGTGACAAAAATTCTTACTTCGCGACCGGCTTGCAAAGCGTAGGCTTTTTCTACTCCTTTAAAACTGGTAGCGATTGATTCGAGCTCGGAGAGACGTTTGAGATAATTTTCTACGGTATCACGTCTGGCTCCTGGTCGAGAACCAGAAATAGCATCAGCCGCTTGAACGAGATAAGACTCAAGAGTTTCATAAGGGTATTCGCCGTGATGAGGTTCCATAGCTTTTATTATTGCCTCATCAGCGCCAAATTTTTGTAAAATACGACGTCCAATCTCGACGTGCGTGCCTGAAATTTCATGGTCTACCGCTTTGCCAATGTCATGCAAGAGCGCGCCGGCTTTGGTAATTTGAACATTGGCGCCGATTTCTTGAGCGAGCATGCCCGCAACGTGTGACATTTCGATTGAGTGCTGCAACACGTTTTGACCATAAGAAGTGCGGAAATGAAGCCGACCTAAAATAGAAATTATGCGTGGATCAAGGTTGAAGACGCCGCATTCATAAGCTGCTTGCTCACCCTTTTCTTTGATGGTTTTGTTGATTTCTTGTTTAGCTTTTTCTACCATTTCTTCAATTTTTGCAGGCTGAATACGACCGTCTTGGATTAGGTTTTCAAGCGCCATTCTAGCCACTTGGCGTCTCACTGGGTCATATGAAGAAAGGGTAATTAGACCTGGGGTATCATCGACAATTACTTCGACCCCTGAAGCCCGCTCAAAGGCTTTGATGTTGCGTCCTTCTTTGCCAATTATTTTGCCTTTGATTTCATCTGAGGCGATCGGAACCGTTGTTGAAAACACATCTGAAGACACAGCGTTTGCAAGGCGATGTATAGATGTGGTAAGTATTTCTTTAGCTCTCGATTCTAGCCTCTCCACTCCTTGATGCTCGAGTTTCTGTAGGCGTACGGAAATGTCTTCTTGGAAGTTTTTTTCAACTTCTTTCAAGAGAATATCTTTGGCTTCGTCTAGGGAAAGATTTGAAACTTTTTGCAGTGCTTCGATTCTTTTTTTCTCTAAATCATCGGCTCGCTCTTTGATCAGCTTAATTTCAGAAACTTTTTCTTTTATGTGCTCAATCTCTTTATCAATATCAAGTTGTCTTTTGTCTAAAAATTCTTCCTTTTTTATGAGACGATCTTCGGTTTTTTGTACTTTTTCTTCTCTTTCTTTGAGCTCGATTCTTCCGGCGTTTAAGGTCTCCAGGGCTTTTTTCTCAGATTCTTCGATGATGCGTTTGGCTTCTTCGCGCGCATGAAGTTCCATCTGCTTGATCCGGAGCTCTACTGAACCCCGCTGTCCCAAAGAGATGATCCAGCGCAAAAAATAACCAAAAGCAACACCCACAAGTGAGGCAAGGCCAGCAAGGAGTACTGCTAATTTTAATGACATGGTCTTCTAGTGCTTTCTTTTGTGACAAAAAGCGTCCAGATGTCTATTTATTGTATTGTTTTTCAGTGAAATTAAAGTCATTGAATAGGTAAATAAGCAAGAAACTGTCGCTTTTCTGTCGTTTCGGTAAAGCGTTTATTAAATGGTAATATTGTTACTATAACCGAATTATAGAATTTTGTCGATGATGCCATACTTTTTAGCTTCTTCTGAATCCATAAAGAAGTCTCGTTCGACGTCTTGCTCGATCTTTGAAAGTGGCTGGTCGGTGTTTTGAGCCAACATTTTATTGAGTCGATCTTTGGTTTTGATGATTTGTTTGGCGGTAATCGCTATATCGGTCGCTTGTCCTTCGACGCCACTCATAAGAGGTTGGTGTATCATTATCTCGGAATTTGGCAAGACAAATCTTTTGCCTTTGGTGCCAGCAGAGAGGATGAGCGCGGCGCCTGATGCGGCTATGCCAACACAGACCGTTGAAACGTCCGGCTTGATAAAGTTCATGGTGTCAACGATTGCTAAGGTTGATGTCACCGAACCGCCAGGGGAGTTGACGTAGATTGAAATATCTTTTTTGGCATCTTCGGCTTGAAGAAAAAGTAATTGAGCAATGATGAGGTTTGCCATGGTGTCTTCGATCGGGCCGCCGAGGAAGATGATGCGTTCTTTTAGTAGTCGAGAATAGATATCATAAGCGCGTTCGCCTTGATGGGTTTTTTCGATAACTGTGGGTACTAATATACTCATATTTTATGTATTTATTGTTAATTACGAG